>JAJNPX010000144.1 GCA_021155145.1 Acidisarcina sp.
TCGATCTCATTGTTCTTCTATGAGGGGCACCGGAGCCTGTATCGGCCTGACGAGACCGCATTGTTGGTCGGCGATCTGCTGCAGGAAGCCCGACAGAGGTCGCTTACACAGCGAGAGACACTGCGGGTGGAGGTGGACCTTACTCGAAAGATCGCCAGCCTGATCGATGAAAATCGGTCCACAACTGCGGATGACGACGTAGTAATAAGAGCTGTAAATCTTCCTGAGCCATCGGTCGTGACCGTCGGGTCACGCCCCGCGAATATCCCGGACAATCCGCCCGAACCGCTGCCGGTCCCCAATGCCGTTTTCGTCTCGAGTGTTTACACACCCAGTTTTGGCAACAATGTCGCGACCTTCCGGTTTCTTCGTGACGGTTCGGTTGTGAACGCAGGCAATAACTCGATCGGCACCGGAGCTACCGCTTCCGGAGCAACGCTTCACATCTGGTCGCCTTCGGATACCGACGCGACCTCATCTCAGATCGCCCGGGCGATCACGATCATCGGTTCGTCCGGCACGATTCGTACGTGGGAATACGACCCCGCACTCGAGACCACCAACAAGTGGAAAGACTCTCGGCGCAGCGGCAGCTACGCAGGCACCACCACAGGAAACGCCAACAACTAGGCGCTCCGCAGCAAAACTACCATGCAAATGAATATCAGAACTCAGAACGAGAGTGGATTCTCTTATATCGAGGTAATGATCGCCCTCGTGATCCTAATGGTCGGATTGCTTGGTATGCTTTCGGCCCTGACGTCAAACCTTCTGCGGTCATATGAGGCAGAAAAGCGCGTGGCAGCAAAGCAGGTCGCACTCTCGACGATAGAATCCATCATCGCTGCCAAACAGATAAACCGCCCGGGTGTGGTCGATGGCTGGGATTCGCTCCGCAACGAGGTGACCAATCCGCCGGCGGGTGAGATCAACGGCATCTTCGTGAACGGATTCCGGCCGCTGCGTGAAGAGCTCGGCTGGGACGGCGTTGCCGGGACCGTGGACGACGCCTGCGAGGGCGAGGGCGCGTGTGCCGTCACAGGACGGCCGACCAATACGAGCCCTGTCGTGACCGGCTTTCAGCGGGAGATCATCATAACCGATGTCGAAGATCCCGAACGGCCTGCGCCAAACCCCGTCAGCCGCCGCCAGATCACCATAAACGTCCGCTATTTCGTCAACCATCTGATCCGGACCGAAACGGTCTCAACGATCATTACAAATTATTGATATACGTGAGTTCAAACGATGATCCGCCTAAAAACCAAGAATCGAATACTCGTACCGTCTAACGCCCAAAAGGGCTTTACCCTTCTGGAACTGTTGGTGGCGATGACCATCTTTTTGGTTGTGATCTCGCTTATCTACGGGATACTCCAGATCGGGCGGGTCGATCGCAACCGGTCCAGCCGACGGTCGGATATCTTAAAGAACGCCCGCATCGCGGTGCACATGATCGGCCGTGACGCCCTTAACGCCGGGCTGGGTTATCACCGGAAAGGTGCGGTCGCGCCCGATAATTTCGTGAGTTCGACGTTCGGCATTCCAGCCGACGCCAATACCGACCGCGACCTGATCACATCGGTGATCGCAGGGAATAACATCAACGCGAACGACCTGAACGGCGGGGCCCCGACGGACGTCATCGGCTTCTGTTTTCGCGATATGGATTTCAACGACGGGGACGTGATAAATCTCTCGTCTGTCGCTCCGGCAGCCGGAAACCCATCGGCTGCGCTGGTGACCGCCGCAGGTATAGGGAATGCAGGCGTGGGTGACCTTTTCCTCGTCGAGTCGGACACGTCGCAGGTCGCCATCATGGCCACGGGCCTTAACGGCAACGTGATCGAGGCTGCTCCGGCCGACCCGCTCGGCTTGAACCAGCCGCTTGACGGCACCGGCCAGAACGGAAGCGTCCTGCGGCAATGCAACCCGCCCGTGGGCGACCCGCCGGTTCCGGACGATAACTGCACTCCATACGTTTCCACGACCGCAAAGCGTTTCTTCATGGTCGGATACAAGGTCCGCCAGGACGGCACGCTCGTTCGCACGATCTTTGGGAACAATCGCTCGGCGACAAATGCCGCCGAGCAGATACAGGAACAGCCGCTCGCTTACAACGTTCAGAACCTTCAGATCACTTATGTTCTGGCTGACGGAACGGTTACCGAGAATCCTGCGGCCGGCCCGGACGGCATTCTTGGTACGGCCGACGACGATATCGAACAGCTCAATCAGGTACGGCAGCTGACGATCTCGATCCGAGTTCAATCCACAGAGGTTGACGAACAGACGCAGCAGCTTGAATCAATCGCTTTTACGGCAACCTTCAGTGCCCGCAACATGGAATACGACGCCGGCTGAACCCGGCCGTTTGAGGAATGATCAATATGGCAACGAAAGCTGACAGAAAGTTGAATAGCGGCCGACCAGACCAGGCAGCTCCTGGCCAAACGGGCTCGGCAACGGTCATCGCAGTACTTGTTCTGGCTCTGCTTCTGGCATTTGTAGCCCTTGCGGTCTCGCGGACGACCGCCGAGACCGTAGCGTCCGGAAACGACGCGATGGAGACCAAGACCTTCGAGGCGGCCCATGCCTCGCTCGAGGTGATGACGCGCAATTTCGACAAGATCTTTGACGAAAAGCTCGTGCCGGACCCGTCCGACCTTACGCGTATCCAGGGTCAGACGCCTCCCGGATTCGACGCGGCTTTCACCTTCGACCAGGCGATCGCCCAGACCGGCGACACGGAAGTCAAGGTGATGACCGGCGAGAGATTCCAAGGCTTGAATTCGCTGAGAGACGAGTGGCAGCTCGACGCGGTCGCGACCGACCGGCTGACGGGCGTGCAGGTTGCGCTTCGCCGAAAATTCCTTAACGACCGCATCCCGATCTTCCAGTTCGGTATCTTCTATGACGACGATCTGGAGTTTCACCCCGGCCCGCGATTCGACTTTGGCGGCCGTGTCCATTCGAACGGCTCGCTGTTTCTGGCTGCCAGCACGGGCCTTTATTTTTCGTCAAAGGTAACCTCGTCGCGCCACGTCTTTACGGACGTACAGAAGAACGGGTTCCCGTACACGAACTGGGGAGACAATGTCTATATCCGCAATGCTTCCGGTACCTATGTTCGCCTACGGAACAATATGGGAAGCGTCCTTCAGAATCCGGTCAATGGAGCACCCGCCGTCTCTGCACCGCTTCCGACGGCATATACGTCAGCAACCTGGTCTACGAATCAGGGGGTATTTCAGGGAAACCTGCTCGCCAATCAAGGCACGCTCGACCTTCCGCTGAAGCTGAACAGCAACAACAATGGACTGAATCTGGACCTGATCGAGATCGTCAAGCGCGGAAAGGCGGTCGGCGATCTATGGAACGACGGTACCGGCACTTCGTCGGCTCCGGCGATCGTCCCGGTCACCTCGGCGGCCGCTGATGACCGGATCACGGCGAGCGAAAGATTTTACAACAAAACCGGTATCCGGGTATCCCTTGCTGACAGCAAGGCGAAGCTGCCCGGATGCGTTGACGGTTCTGGAACCGCGGTCGTCGGGCCGTGCGGTGTTCGCCTCGACGGCGATGCCACGGGTTCGGGGGCCGAGCCGGCTGCGGGTGATGCACGTGGTTATCGGCCTTATCCCATGACTGGTTCGCCTTCATACACGGCAACCCGGATAAACGGCGAGCGTTTCCGACGCACGGGCAAAGAGGTCTGGATAAAGGTCGAGACCGTGACCTACAACAACGCGACACTTGCATACGACATAAAGGACATTACCCACGACATCCTGAGCCTTGGTGTTACCGAACCGGCATCGGGTGGTATGTTCATAACCGAGGCGGGCTATAATTCGAGCGATAACCGCTCGGTCATAAAGTTGCAGCGTTTCAATATGCGCGGGCCCGCTGTGGTCACAACGGCGTCGCCATACATCACAAACTCAGGATCGGACAATTATGTCCTCGCCGGAACGGTCACCGGGTCCGGCAATACGAATCTCTGCTCCGATCCCACGGCGCCCGGATTCGTTCGCATCAACAACGGTACGTTTCCAGAATTCGGCCCGGCGGGCGACAATCGGGCACACTGGAAACAGGCAAATGTTGGTACGATGGCCGCCAACGTCTTGAAGTGCGTGGTCCCGTTTCCGATCAATGTCTTTGACACCCGCGAAGGTCTCTACAACGACACGACATCGGTATTCAGCCCGATCGCCACTTACAGCACACGGGTACCCTGGGCCGGCGTGATGAGCATGGTCGATATCGACGTCGCTAACCTCCGCAATTTCTTAAATGGAAATTACGATTCGTATATGCCGACGGGCACGCCATTCGCGACCGCGGCGGGCCGGCCCCTGCGGGGAAGCGACGTCCCGAGCAAGAACGGATGGGTCTTCTATGTATCCGATCGCCGAGGCGATTACGATTTTGACGGCGAGTACGATATGGAAGATATCTACGGCCCGAACGACGGGACGCTTCAAGCCGGTGAAGACGTGAACCGCAACGGCATCCTCGACTACAACTTCTTCAACGGAGAAGCGGTCAGATACACGGGTGCCGGCTCCGACACGATTCCCGAGATCGCCGCACTATTCGAGCATAAGTACTATCGCCGCGGCGTTCGGCTGACGAACGGAACACGTCTCCCGGGCAATTACGACAGTTCGAACCCGACGCTTACACGCGGCTTCACGGTCGCATCCGAGAACGGCGTCTACGTTTGGGGCAATTATAACGCGACGGGCGTGGCCTCGTACGGAAGCCCGACCCCGTCGACCGACTATTTGCCGCAGAATACGGTGGATCACGTTCCGGCGTCGATCGTAGCCGATGCCGTAACGATCCTCTCAAATAACTGGTCCGATTCGAACAGTTTCAGAAACCCGTTCAGTAGGGCCAATCGACCGACCACGGAAACGACCGTGCGTTTCGGAATGATCTCCGGCGACACGCTGACGAGCCTTAACGGTACGCCGAATCAGGGCGGCGGCGATCCGAGAATGAACGGCGGCGTTCACAACTTCCCGCGGTTCCTTGAGAATTGGTCTCAACGACTCAACTATAGCGGCTCGTTGATAAACCTATTCAATTCAAGAAATAACAACGGTGCCTTCAAGTGTTGCGATAAGGTTTATAGCCCGCCGACACGTAACTGGGTATTCGACGCGACGTTCCGGGACATCAACCGCCTCCCGCCGGGAACTCCTTTCTTCCAGTCGATCCAGATAACCGGTTTCGAGCGGCTAAACTGACCGCGTTCTTCTCAATGATAAACGGGCCTGCCGCCTCCGGTGGGCCCTTTCTTTTTGCGTCTTTCCCGAGAGCCGATTCCGTGACGATAATGCGTTTTGAGAACTTTGACCTTATAATGTCGTATTGAGGAATAAGCCTGCTCTCCCGGCTTTCTTTACTCGATGCGAGAACTCTCATTAAGTAATTGCCGGATCGACAAACGTTATGACGTGGTCGAGATCCTGGGACGCGGAAGCTACGCTGAGATCTTTGTGGCCCGTGACACTCTCGCTTCGACTCTATCTCCGCATAGTTTGGTCGTTATCAAGGCACTTAATGTCTTTCTGCAGGATGACCTTGATGCAGAGCTTGAACGCACCCTGGTCGAAAATTTCCAGAACGAGGCTATCGCCCTTGACCGCGTACGCCACCCGAACGTCATAAGTCGGCTAGGCCACGGTACCGCCCGCGATCTGGCCGGAACGGTCTTTCATTACCTCGTCCTTGAATATATGGAGGGCGGCGATCTGCAAAAGGCGTCGCGGGCCGAACACATCTCGCTAAAAAAGGCACTGCATTACTGCGAACAGGTTTGCGCCGGCCTCCGCCACGCGCATCAGAATGGGATCATCCATCGCGATATAAAGCCTCAGAATCTGCTTTTGTCCAAGGACCGCGATGTGGTAAAGATCGCCGATTTCGGCGTAGCCCGAATTCACCAGAATGACGCTCCGATAACCCGCGTCGGCACGAACGTGTACGCTCCGCCCGAGCACAGCCCATTCGTTCAGGGCGGAGGCGTTGCGACGCCCGCCCGCCTCTCACCGGCATCGGACATTTATTCGCTCGCAAAATCTCTCTACGCTATCGTGACCGGCGAGGCTCCGCGGTTCTATACCGGCCAGCCGATCACCGACCTGCCGATCTCATCGCGAGACGAGGAATGGGCTCCGGACCTGAAGCGCGTTCTGAACAAGGCTACCCGCGACGATCCGGCCGAGCGGCACCAGAGCATTGACGAATTCTGGGCGGACCTTGAGGACCTTCGCCGCTTCGCCGCCGATTTTGAAACGGCGACTACCATCCGGCCGAAACTTCATCAAACACCTCAGGCGAACGTCGCGAAAGGTTATACGCCGCTCGCCCCGCAGCAGCCGCGGTTCAATACATCGAGAGAGCTGAAACTCAAGAATGCGTTCGCCCCCGCGCTTTCGCCGCTCAGGATCGATGTCGACAAGCTTCCGAACCCGCCGGCAATCATTCCAAAACCGACGCCCAGGGTCGAAGACTACTGGCCGGAGCAGATCCGCGAGCAGCAAAACAACGTCTTGAACTCGATCGTCCACGAGGACCTGGCCGAATCCGGCAGGCGAAGCAAACGTCGGGTTCGGCGGCTGGGCGCTTTCGTTCTTGTGCTCGTGATTTTTGCGACCGGGCTCTACGCGACATCGGTTTTTCTTCGCGGTTCTGGTATTTTGGACGGGGTCACCGCGGGATTCTCGCAAAAGACCGGGCGGGCAAATACCGATATCAATCTGCGGCCCGAACCGAGTGCGGATAATCGCCCGATCGGGCTGGTGACAAAGGATTCGCGGGTTCGCATTCTGAGATCGCAGGATAACTGGTATCAAGTTGAGATCATCGAACAGGGGCGGGCGCTTGACCCTCCGCTTTCGGTCAATAGGGGATGGCTCCACGGCCGATACGTTTCACTGGACTAATCGGGAAAGAAGGGAGAGATCATTTGAGTGTATTAGATAAAGTCAGGCGTTGGATCGACGGCGAATCGGCCGAGACCGTGCTCGAACAGGCGGCCCGAGATGCTCAGGTAAAGCCGCGCAGCGTCGCCGAGGAATTCATTGTAAAGATCGCGCGCGAGATCGAATCCGTGATGCAGCGAGAGATGGTGCCGCTGCCGCAGGGAACTACCATCATCCCGAGCGAGTATCTGATATTCCTCTCGGAGGGCGACGACAAGGAATGGCAGGGCGTGAAACGGCGCGGCCTGGAGCAGGGCCTGTACCATATCCTTGCCGAGCGGGCGAAAGAGATCGCAGGGAAGCGAAAGCTCGAAACGCGGTCTTTTGTCCTCGAACTGCGTGTCGATGGCACGCTTGAGAAAGGGGAACTACGCGTCCAGCACAGTTGGGAAGATTCGTCTACGGGAAAGACGGGCGTGCTTGCCCGCCCGAAGGGGACAAAGCTGCCCTCTGACCGCCTTCCGCCGGCGGCGCCGCGGTCGGATCTGCGAAGCACCGATCCGAACATTGCCCGCCAGCTGCCGACCGACCGCACGCTTCCGCCGCAAGCTGCACCGGCACAGCCCAATTTCGTCCAGACACATCAATATCAGGCCCCGCCTCCGACCGCGGCCAGTGTGCCGATCCGCCAGGCCGAGCGACTCGAGGGCGAAGAGGCCGAGGTGATGACCAACGTCCGCAAGCGGGTGACCGAGCTTTATCGTCTGGAGATCTGGTTTGGCGGCGTAAGGCAGAACGTGGTGCCCATCTTCAATATGGAGACATCCGTCGGCCGCGGTTCGAGATCGAGGCCCGTCGATATCTCGCTCACGGGCGACCCCGAGATCAGCCGTCGGCACGCCTCGCTTATCACCGATGGCGGCGGCCGCTTTTGGATCATGAACGAGGGCCGTAATCCGGCGATGATCGCGGGCCACGACCTGCCGAGCGGCCAGCGCATTCCCGTACAGCCGGGCACGAACATCGCTGTCGGGTCATACATTCTCCGCATCCAGCCAAAGTAGGCCTATATTTCACTTTAACTGTCTGGAGACGACAGTTAAAGTGCTTTCTCAAGCCAGTTCGGCGGCCGTATAAGAGTCTTTTCCCAATTGTGCTTTAGAAATTCCAGTGTCTCGAAGACCCCGTCGGAGATCTCGGGCGGATACTTGAACCGGTCACGATCGGTCTCAAATTCCTCGACATCCAGGATCGAGACCGAGCGGTCCGGCCATACGATCAGATCAATGTCAAGATCCACATAATCAACCGATGCCTCAGAAATTGTCGGCGGCAGGCAGATATTAAAATAGTAGTTTCGAAACCGTCCGTCCGGTTCCAGAAACTCGAAGTAGTTGAACCAACGGTCATAGAAAAAGACCTCTTTCGAGATCGTGCCGGCGGCTATCTCTCCAAGGTCCGGATGATCGACCGATTCTCTGAATGTTCCGGTGAGTTCGAGCACGAGATCGGTCCTCTCGACAAGCTCAGCAACCCAGCTGCGCCGAAGGCCTCCGTCAAAGCGCCTCGAATTGACCACGAAACTCGCGCCCGCCAAATCGGCTATTCCTCCGGGCAGCGGACCACGAGGACCGAGCAGGGTACGTGGTGGACGACCGAATCGGAGACCGAGCCGAGCAGGAGCCGCTCCCACGTGCTGTACCCATGGGAACCTACGACCACCAGATTCGGGTGAAATTCGTCAGCGGCCTCGACGATGCGGCTCTCAGGCGACCCGAAAAGTACCTCAGTAGTGATATTTATCCTTGGTTCGCTGAAATAGGAGCCGAGAGATTCGGCCGCGGCATCGAGGATCTTTACGGCGCTCTCGCGGGCCGTTTTCTCGAATTCGGTCGTATCGGGCAGATATCCGCCGTAGATATCGACCGCCATCGGCACGGCCATATCGATCACGCTGACGATCTTGACCTCGTCGTTCTCGCCGAGCTTAAAATGCTTCAGCATCTCGATGGCGGCATCGCTCTGCTTCGCACCGTCTGTCGCAAAGAGGATCTTCATTTGGGATGGCCTCCGTTTTAAGGTTATGCCAATATTCTATACGCAAATTGCCATCAGGAAAAGGTTTATCGTTGCTGGCGGGGCCTCTCACACTTCTCCGAGGAGTTTTGCCAGCAATTGTTTCAACATAAGAGCCTCGGTATCCGTCAGGCCCATCAGCGTCTGCTCCTCAACCTCGTTCCACGTGCTTTCCAGCTGCGGGCGGATATCCCTTCCTTTCTTCGTGAGAGCTATACGGGTCGACCGGGCATCGTCATCGTGCCGCTCGCGCGTGACCAGGTCGGCCTCCAGCATTCCGCCGAGGATCTTGTTCACGGTCGGCGCCGCCAGGTTGAGCTTATCCGCCAGATCGACCTGCCGCTGCTTGTCCTTCTTCCACAATTCGAGCAGGACGAAGACCTGCCCGCTATGAAGCCCTATCTCCTGAACCGAGCGTTCGAGAAGGTTGCGGTGCGCGATCGTGAGCTTTGAGAGCAGGTAGCTTACACTGTTGCGAAAGTCCATAAGCACTTAAACAATGCTTTATGCAAATCTATGAGCCGGGAAACCAAAGATTATTAGACGGCTAATAAATTACCATGACCGGGCTAATAAACAAAGCTTAGCCGGGTAATAAATTTTGAATAGAAGGGTTAGAATAGTTTCATGACCAACAGGGAACTTTTAAGAAGCGGGCGCGACGCACTGCTTAAACTGCATAAATCGCTGCTCGATCACGAACGGGCGATCTATGAGGGGATCAACGGGCCGCAGACACCCGGACGATTTTTACAGATCTTGCTCGAGGACGCGGATTTTGCGTGGCTGCGGAAATTCTCGACGCTGATCGTCGAGATCGACGAGTTGTTTGCCCAAAAGGACGGGATCTCGGATGAGGCGATCGAGGCGAACATCGCGGCATTGCGTTCATTGATCGCGATGGAGGATGAGGACGAGGCATTTCGGGCGAAATATATGTCCGGACTTCAAAAGGACCTCGACGCGGCCGCACATCAGGGCGATCTGAGGGCGTTATTATTCGGGGGCTAGAACTCAAACCGCGAATTACGCTCGAAGCAGTTAGGCCAAACCGCGAAATACGCGAAAAACGCTAAATAGACAAGCCTGCCGGGCAGCATATTTACATCACCCGACAAGCTTTTATTTAGCGTCTTTCGCGGTTTCCTTCTTCTACGCCCGACCGCTCTTTTTCCAATCCGACAGGAACGATTCGAGGCCCTTGTCCGTCAGCGGATGGTGTACGAGCTGCGTGATGACCTTATACGGGATCGTCGCCACATCGGCACCGGCAAGTGCGCAATCGACGATATGCATCGGGTGCCTGATCGAGGCGGCGAGGACCTGAGTCGGAAAATCGTAATTTTGATAGATCTGGACGATGTCGGCGATCACCTGCATCCCGTTTGTGGCGATATCGTCAAGGCGTCCGATGAAGGGCGAGATATAACGTGCGCCGGCCTTTGCGGCCAGTATCGCCTGGGCAGCGTTAAAGCAGAGCGTGACGTTTACGCCCGTTCCTTCATCGGTAAGGATTCGCGTGGCTTTCAGGCCATCGAGGGTGAGGGGGCATTTGACGACCACGTTAGGGGCGATCTTTGCAAGCTCGCGGCCTTGCTCCAGCATTCCTGTCGTGTCCAGTGCGGTCACTTCGGCCGAAACGTCGCCTTTCACGATGGAACAGATCTTTGCGATGTGTTCCTTGAAATCGACGTCTCCCTCTTTTGCGACCAGCGAAGGGTTCGTCGTGACCCCGTCGATCATCCCTAGTTCGTTAGCCTCGCGGATCTCGTCAAGGTTTGCCGTGTCTATAAAAAATTTCATTGAATTATCCTGCCAAAAAGTAAAGCTTATCCTCTGATTCTAATCGATGGCCTGCCCGGCTACAATTCTGCGGGGCCGATAACCGGATTTCGAAGCGTCCCGATGCCTTCGATAATGACCTCGCAGACGTCGCCCGGCATGAGACGCGAAACACCGGAAGGCGTGCCCGTCGCGATCACGTCGCCGGCCTTAAGCGTCATTTGCCGGGAGATATAACGGATCAGGAATGCCGGCGAGAAGACCATCTGAGACGTCCTGCCCTGTTGCCGAACCTCGCCGTTCACCCTGCAGTTGACCTGAATGTCGGCGGGGTCCAGCTTAGTTACGATATCGGGCCCGATCGGGCAGAAGGTATCAAAGGATTTGCCGCGTGTGAACTGGACGTCATGACGCTGAATGTCGCGGGCGGTGACGTCGTTCAGGCAGGTATATCCGCGGACGAACTCGAACGGATCGTCGTCATCCGAAAGACCTTTACAATCGCGTCCGATAATGATCGCAAGCTCGGCCTCGTGCTCGACCTGATCCGATCCGTAAGGGATCACGATGGGCGAACCGTCGAATATGATCGCCGACGGGGCCTTAAGGAAAAGCAGCGGCTCGGCGGGCACTTTATTGCCCAGTTCGGCCGCATGCTCGGCATAATTTCTGCCGACGCAGACGATCTTTGAAGGGGAAAAATCAGCCGGGATCCTTGATCTCATCTAAATTGTTCTGCTTCCAAAATCCTTTAAAATGACTGTAAGTCGTTGAATACAAAATGTCGAGCCCTGGCACGCGTTGCGATACACTATCTTGCGTGAATGCACAATGAGCACTCCCTTGGCCGGACTGCTATTTCGTGAAAAAAAGTCTTGACTTTGCGCCGGAATCGGGCTACTATCTTCTCACTGAACGCG
>JAJNPX010000148.1 GCA_021155145.1 Acidisarcina sp.
TCGTATATTCAAAAGGAAGCAGATCGGGAGCGACAGGCGAGACGATCTTTAATTACATCGTCACGAACCGCCTCTCCGATACCGGTTATGCCGAAGGGTGGTTTGACGCATCCCGGCTCGATGCGGGCGAACATATCGTTCGGGTCTATGCAGCGGACCTCTTTGGGAATCAAACACACAGCGACATTAAGATCGAGGTAATCAGACAATGAGAATACTTGTTTCGTTCGTGCTCTTTTCGATAATGCTGGCCGCGGCGCCGGTCACACCCGCCGTCGCGCCGATGGCCGATCCGCCCTCGATCCTGATCACACCGCCGGCCCCAAAATTTACCGAAGCTGAGCGGCACGCCGAGCTTGCCCGCCGCCGGGCCGCGGTTGCCGCCGCAATGGCAGACAAAAGTGTGCTGATACTTTTCTCAGCGGAGCCAAAGCTATACACCAACGACGTCGATTACGTCTTTCGGCAAGAGAATAACCTCTATTATTTGACGGCCCTCAAACAGGAGGGAGCTACCCTTGTGATCACGAAAGACGGGCAAAAGGTCACTGAGACGCTCTTCATACCGAAGCGCGTGCCATTCCGGGAGGCGTGGGAAGGGCGGATGTATTCGCACGAGGACGTCACGCGGCTTTCCGGGATCAGGAATATCGTCGATGCTTCGGATCGCGACAAATATCTCGAATCCCTCAAAACCAAGCGAGACTGGGCCTCGACCGACGGCAAGCTGACCCTGATGTCCAATCCCGCTAGTGTATATCTGCTGCTGCCGATGAGCCCGCAAGATCAGAACGGAGCCCGGGAGTTCAGGCAGGAGGCCGACTACTCGGTCGGTTTTGACACGAGCATCGTCAATGCCCAGCCGATATTTGCCGATCTCCGGCATATAAAATCACCTTACGAGATAAAGCTGCTGCAGCATGCCATCGATATCACCACCGAGGCGCAGATGCGGGCGATGGCCATGGTCGGACGTGCCGAGTGGGAGTATCAGGTACACGCCGAGGTCGAGTACACATTCCGCCGTCGAAACGCCGATTTTTGGGGATATCCGTCGATCGTCGGCTGCGGGGCAAATGCCACGACCCTACACTATGTGGAATCGCAGAGCCCGGTCGTAAAGGGACAGCTCCTTTTGATGGACGTCGGGGCCGAGTACGAACATTACACGGCGGACGTGACACGCACCTTCCCGGTGAACGGCAAGTTCACAAAAGAACAGGCAGAGATCTACCAGATCGTATATGACGCCCAGGAAGCCGTCGCCAGGGCGACCAAGCCCGGCATCACATTCCAGCAGTTGAACGTGATAGCGCGGAATACGATAGCCGAAGGCCTCTCTAAATTAGGCCTGGTGACCGACTACAAACCGCCGACTACGCCCGAAGAGGCCCTGCAGCCGCGGTCACGCGAGGTCGGCTATTGGTTCATCCACGGCCTCGGCCACTGGCTCGGTATGAACGTCCACGACGTAGGCAGATACGGTGCTCCTTTGAAGGCCGGGATGGTATTCACGAACGAACCCGGCATCTACATCCGCGAAGACGCCCTCGACAACCTCCCAGACACACCGGAGGCAAAAGCCTACAAAGCAAAGGTCAAGCCGCTATTCGAGAAATACAAGAACATCGGCGTCCGCATCGAGGACGATATGCTGGTGACCGAGACCGGCGTCTTCTGGATGACCGGCAAGATCCCGCGGTCGATCCAGGATATTGAGGCGTTCATGGCAAAGGCACCCAAAGAACTGCCATACACCGCCTTTCATTGAACCTTTGACTATCGCGGAAAAAAGCTGTAATTGTTTCTAGTTTTACAGTTTTTATGTTCCGATCAGCTTACCCGCTCTGCTTTGTTTTGGCCGCGGCGCTTGCGTCATGCTCGCTTCGTACGGATGAGACGGCGAAAAACTCTCGGTCGACACCTGCACCGAGTGTGGCCGCAACGGCCGCTCCGGCACAGACGCCCGAAGCAACACCGGAGGAAACGGCGGGCCGCTCGGCCACTCTGCTCTGCCACGCGACGGAAACCGGAGATTACGAGGTTTACAAGAAACAGACCTTTGCGATCGATTTCGAGCCGTTCAGGAATTCGTGCTTCGTGACCGCGATAAACCCGGAGTACGACGACCCGCCGATGGAATCTCGGTTCGCCATCTATCGGAATGGGAAGAAGGTGTTCGATTTTCCCTCACAGTTCAACGGTATCAACTTTGGATGCTGGGTCGACGCGGTATCTTTTCAGGACCTTGACGCAGACGGCCTAAAGGACATCATCGTCATCAGCAAGTGCCAGGCTAAAATGGGAGATTTTAACGAGAATACCGTCTATATGAACAACGGAAAGGGCTTTACCACCCGCGAAGACGCCAACACCCAACTCGGCGAGCTGACCTCGATTAAACAGGTCGTAGATTTTGTAAAAGAGAATCCGTCGATGTTCTTCTGATGCTTCCCCTCGTTATCGTAAATCCCCGATCCGCGTCGGGCGCGACCCGTTCGAATTGGTCCGCGATCGCGAGCGACCTTCGCACGCATTTCGGCCCGTTTCAGGTCGCCTTCACAAAAGGCCCGGGCGACGCGATCGAACTCGCAAAACGGTCTGCCCTCGAGGGCCGCGAGCTTATCATTGCATGCGGCGGCGACGGGACGATCAACGAGATCGCCAACGGCATCCTCGGCTCCGAAGCGGATTGCGAACTGGGGATCTTCCCTTCGGGTACCGGCGGCGACTTTCGCCGCACGCTCGGCGTGCCGACCGAGCACCGCGAAGCGGCAAGAGCCCTGCGCGAAGGCACCTCAAAACGGATCGACGTCGGAATGGTGACCTTTACCGATCTCGAAGGCGGAAGCTCATCGCGCTACTTTCTGAATGTCTCTTCTTTCGGCCTCGCCGCAGCGATCATCGAACGGGTCAAAGGCTCGAGATCGCTAAATTGGCTGCCGCTCGACACGATCCGCGGCCGCGCGAGTTTTGCCCTATCGACACTACAGGAAGTTGTGGGGATAGGAACAACAAACGTTCGTGTGAGGATAGATGATAGGGAGGAGCGGCCGCTTTCCACCGTTAATTTTTGTGTCGCCAACGCCCGATATTTCGGCGGCGGTATGATGATCGCCCCGGATGCAAAGATCAACGACGGCTTTCTCGATGTCATCAACATCGGCGATATCAATACGGCGAAGATCATCCTCAACGCCTACACGCTCTATCGCGGTACGCATCTCGACCTGCCCGAGGTCGCCGATACGCTCGCCAAACGCATCGAAGCCCGCCCGCTCAACGACGGCGACGAAGTTCATATCGAAGTGGATGGCGAACTGCTCGGAAAACTGCCTGCGGTGTATGAGGTCGTCCCGCGAGCCCTGCGGGTTCGCGCGCCTCGTTGATCTATTCAGTCCCAAGCAAAACTATTGTCCGATTTGCGGTACGATTACGCGTTAGCACAAGAGTGGGGAGACCGTGGCTGAAGACGTCAAGCTTGGGTTGAGAGAGAATGTGGGGCAGTTTACCCTGCTGGTGATCGCAAATGCGTTCGTCGGCGGGATGATCGGGCTCGAGCGTTCGATATTGCCGCAGATCGCCGAGGCCGAGTTTCACATCGCGGCCAGGACGGCGTTGCTATCGTTCATCGTCGTCTTCGGCATCACGAAGGCGATCACGAACTACTTCACGGGAGCTCTCGCGAACCGCTTCGGGCGTCGGAATCTTCTCATCATCGGTTGGGCTCTCGCTCTCCCGGTGCCGTTCGTTCTTATGTACGCGCCGAACTGGAACTGGATCGTCGCCTGCAACGTTCTTCTCGGCGTTCACCAGGGCCTCGCGTGGTCGAGCACGGTCGTGATGAAGATCGATCTGGTCGGCGAGCGTAATCGCGGGCTCGCGATGGGGCTGAACGAGTTTGCCGGATACATCGCCGTCGCCGCGGTCGCATTTGGTACCGGCTGGATCGCGGAAAGTTATGGCTTGCGACCTTATCCGTTCTACATCGGCATCGTAATAGCGTTCGCCGGTCTGATATTGACCGTTCTCTTCATCCGCGACACACGGCACCACGTCGCAATTGAATCGGCGGAGAGCAGTCTGCCGAAACTTCGAAATATCTTCTGGGACACGACAATTCGCGACCGCGTTCTCGGCTCGGTGACCCAGGCCGGTCTGGTTAACAATCTGAACGACGGCATGATGTGGGGACTGTTCCCGCTGCTGCTCGCGATCAAAGGATTCTCACTCGCCGAGATCGGGACCGTTACGGCGATCTATCCGGCCGTGTGGGGATTAGGACAGATCGTGACGGGAAAGATGTCCGACCATTTCAACAAGCAAATGCTGCTGTTTCTCGGAATGCTGCTGCAGGGAATTGCGTTGCTGTTCGTCGCGTTCGCCTCGGAGTTCGCACATTTCGTTGTGTTATCGGTCGTGCTCGGTTGGGGTACCGCGATGGTCTATCCGACCTTTCTTTCCGCCATCGCGCAATACACTCATCCTCACGACCGGGCTAAGAGCCTCGGCGTATTCCGGCTGTGGCGAGACCTTGGGTACGCGATTGGTGCGATCCTGACCGGGATCGTTGCAGATCTGTTCAGCATTCCCGCATCCATCGTGCTCGTCGCAGTCCTGACAATTATCTCGGCCTCGATAGTTCGAATCAGGATGTCAGCGTGATGGTGAAGATCAGCAGCACGCATATCAGAATTCCGCTTCCCTTCCCTTTAACTTTTTCGTAAACTCTCTCAAACTCGATTGCCGAAGTCGCGAAATGTGACGCGGGGGATCCAAGATCGATTCCGTACCGTTCGGAACAGGGGCTAATCTGAAATTCAGAAGAAGACTTCTTCGCTTCCAGCCCGTCAGCTAACCTCGCAGGCAAACACGAAGAGCCGACCGAATTGTTGTACACTTTGGGAACTGCACTGAAAGGCGTCCTTTGGGAATCGACCGCGATACCGGAGATACGCGTTCAGGCTCGCGATCTGGCCAGGAAACTGATCTCGGAATAAACGGTAGGAAATGTTGTCGGATTCATTTTGCAAACGGGTCGTCGATTCCTTCGAATCGCGCCAAGAGAAGATAGCGATGCGCATCGTCGGCGACGATTCGCACATTTACACCTTTGGCGAAACGCTTTCCCGGGTACGTTCGGTCGCATTCCGGCTGGGAATGGAGAATATCGGAATTGGCGATCGCGTAGCCTTGATCGGCGAAAATCACCCCAACTGGGCAATCGCCTACCTTGCGAGCCTTTATCAGGGTGCCGTGTGTGTCCCGCTCGACCCACACGGCGAGATCGAAACGATCACCAATTTCATCGAGAATTCGGCGGCAAAGATCGCGATCATCGG
>JAJNPX010000157.1 GCA_021155145.1 Acidisarcina sp.
TTTTCGGCAGCCGTTCCGATGATCTTCACTTCCGGTATGTCTGACAAACGCCGCGTCGCATACTCAAGTAGTTCGTGCTCATAAGCGGCTGCCGACTCGAAATCGATCGAGTTTAGATAGTCGATCGATGCGCCAAGGCCGATGCCCGCCGCAATTGCAGGCGTGCCCGCCTCAAACTTTGCGGGCAGTGGAGCGTAGGTCGTTTTCTCAAAACTCACCGTGCGAATCTGGCTGCCGCCCGTCTGATACGGCGGCATTTTGTCGAGCCACTCGCGCTTGCCGTAAACTATGCCGCTGCCCGTCGGGCCGAACATCTTGTGGCCTGAAAAGACAAAGAAATCGGCATCAAGATCCTGCACATCGACCGGAAAATGCGGCACGCTCTGCGCCGCGTCGACGCATACCGGAATACCGAACGTGTGTGCGGTCGCGATCATTTCCTTGATCGGGTTGACCGTCCCGAGCGAATTCGAAACGTGTCCGACCGCAACGACCTTTGTCCGTTCGTTCAGCAGATTTTCGTACTCGTCGATGATCAGTTCGCCGCGTTCGTTCATCGGTATCACGCGGATCTTCGCACGGCGTTCCTCGGCGACGACCTGCCACGGAATGATGTTCGAATGGTGCTCCATCCGCGAGATGACGATCTCATCACCTTCGTTGATAAAGCCTTTTCCATATGAATTCGCGACAAGATTGATCCCCTCGGTCGTACCTCGGACAAAGATGCAGCAATTCACATCCGGCGCGTTAATAAACCGCTTCACCTTTTCACGTGCCGCTTCGTAAGCAGTGGTCGCGTGCTGTGAAAGATAATGTACGCCGCGATGTATATTCGAATGTTCTTCGGCCAAATACTTCGACGTCCGGTCAATGACCGACTGCGGCACCTGCGACGACGCCGCGTTATCCAGATAGACCAAGGGCTTTCCGTTCACCTCGGTCGCCAATATCGGGAAATCCTTTCTAATTTTTTCAACGTCCCAATTCTTCATTTCTTGTACTGCTTTCATGTTGATGTTACCACCGTGCGCGCGAGCCTTTCGGATGGCTATATCGCGGCGTTCAAACGATTCAGGACCGCGGCGTCCAGCTCCGTCTTTATCGATTCGATATCGATCTTGTTTATGACCTCTTCGGCAAAGCCGTACGTAAGCAGATTCCGGGCAAGGGTTTCCGGCAAGCCGCGTGTCAATAGGTAGAACAATTCTTCTTCCTCAAGCTGCCCGACCGTTGCGCCGTGCGAACATTTGACGTCATCGTTAAATATCTCAAGCTGCGGCTTTGTATCTACGCGGGCATCGTTCGAAAGCAGAAGGTTCTTGTTCGATTGCTGCGCGTCGGTGCCGTGCGCATTCTCCCGCACAAACACCTTTCCGTTAAATACCGCTCGCGACTTATCGTTCAACACACCCTTATAGTTCTGGTGCGACACACAGTTCGGTACCGTATGATCGATGATCGAATGCGTATCGTGGTGCTGCGAACCGCCGAGCATGTAAAGCCCGTCGACCCACGCTTCGCCGCCCTCGGCGGTAAACCTGACATCGATGTCGTGCCGCGAAAGCGCGCCGCCAAGATTGATGCTTGTAGAGTCGTAAGAACCGCCCCGGCCGACCTTTACCTCGGTAACGCCGTAATTGAACGCATCCGCCGATTCTTTCTGAACGCGATAGTGGGTCAGATGGGCGTTATCCTCGACAAAGATCTGGATAGCCGCATCGGTAAAGCTCTTCGCTGGCGACGCGTACGTTTCGACGATGGTCGCCTTGCTTCCCGCCTCGGCGATCACGATAATGTGCGGAAAGATCGCTTGACCGTCCTCCGCCGCGAGCTTGAACTCGATCGGAGCGTCAACAGCCGTTTCTTTCGAAATACGAAGCACGGTGATCTCGGCAAATGCAAGATTTAACGCAGAAAGGCCATTTCGCTCGAAGTCGAATTTACCGAGCCGATCGATCGCTAGATCCGAACCGCGTTCCGCCGCCGTCTCTGCAACAGACCAATCAGCCGAAACCATCGGTCCGATGTTCGTATATTTCCAGTCTTCGAGCCTGGGTTCCGGAAACCCCATTTTCCCAAAGACCGCATAAGCCCTTTCGCGCAATTCGCGAAGATCCGCATTCGTCTCGGAGCCGATCCTTTCCTTGAATGCATCGGCAAACAGCGTTTCCATTACAGCAATTGATGAAACCATTTTTCCTTAAAAGACCTTGATCAAACTGAATCTCTGATCGGCGCGCACGATCGCTGCCTTATCCAATAAAAACTCTTTCGTTAACCTCATCTTGGCCTCATTCTCCGATCGGGGCCGCCTCTCGTCGACGATCGGCGAGACCTTTGGGTCGAGCAAGAAATCATGCCGAACCAGTACGTAATTGATGCCCATCGCGACCGTCTTGGCCTTTAGTTCCTGAGTCGAACTCGCCTCGCGAACCATATGCTGCAGCGTCAGATCCTCAAACAGATAGTCCGAGAAATACGGCCTTTCTAGATGATATGAATCTCGCCGCATATCTATCAGCCAAACCTTTGCCGTTGGTTCCGTTTCGGTATTCAGCCATTGATAATACGGATAATAGTCGATGTTCCGCGTCAGATACGACTCTCGCGTCTCCCCTCCGAGCGTGACCCGAAGCGGGGCCTTTTGCAGAAACCAGGCTGCACTGACCAGGACGCCGGCGGCCGCCGCGACGGCGAGTGATCCGCCCGCGATGGCGGCGAATCCTTGTATCCTCTCGGATGCGGCACTCATAGCGACCACGATCGCGACCGCGAGGGCCGGCAGTATCGGCAGCAGATATCTAAGCTGCTGGCTGGATGACATCCAAAACAGAAAAAGGACAGCGGCGATACCGGCGCAAACCTTCGCCTCGGCCCGAAGTTCAAGCTTCCAAACCGCCCAGATCAACACCGGCAGCCCAAGCAGAAAGGCAACGCCCAGGACTCCGTCGAAATAGACGGCTGCTTCAGGCTGGGCGGCAACTGAGAGATTCCAGGGTGTGAGTAAAATATCGACGATAGTCTTGTCATAGCCGCCATACTGCGAGTTCATCGCCTGCAGCAGATTTGACCTCTCGGTATCCCAACCCGGAGCCGAGCCCGGCCAAATACTCATGTAGAACGGAAAAAGCGGGCTGCCGGTACCGATCCATGTCCGGAGGTACGAGGGAAACGCGAACAAAACAGCAAAGACCAGTGATGCCATGCCCGCAGTGAATACCTTTGCCGTGTTTCCGCCCGATTCATTCTGAACTTTTCGGACGCGCAGCACCATCACGAGTGCGAATGCCGCAATGGTAAACACGGTAAGCAGTTTCGCAGATAAGGCGGCACCGAGAAATATGGATATCAATAGAAGCCAGCCCACCTCGAGCGACCTCCACCAGCGCGTCAGGGCATAGATCGCCAGTGTGATCGAAAGGGACCACGCGATGTCGATGTAGCCGCTGGCGGCGATATGATACGCGGTGGGGATCGCAGCGAACATAAGCGTCGCGATCAGCGCCCAACGCCGCGCTAACCCCATCTCTCGAACCCAACCGAAGATAAAGATAAGGATGATCGGGAAGAACAACCAGATCGTTGCGCCCGCTGCCGCCTCGCCCGCCCGCGGGCTCACGAGGCCGCCGGCAAGCATGGCCCACACGATGTGCGATTCAGTTCCCAAGGCCATGTAACTGGCGATATTGCCCTCGATGAAAGCGTTGCTCTGCTGTGCGATGAATGCCTTCGGAACGGCAAAGTGATAAAGCAACGCATCCTTCGCAGTCGGCGGGGCAAGGGCCGCAACAAAGGCAAGCACGACTGGCACGCTGATCAAGAGAATAAGCACGCGATCCGCGAATGATGGAGCCTCGGGTGGTGCAGCCGCGATCTTCGGTGATCGGACATTCCTTAGAGTGAAAGCAGCAAGGGCGAGTCCGGCGATGATCGCTACGATCGCCGCCGCAGGCGTATATGCCCCGGCTAAACCAAGAAAGAAAAACACCAGCGACCAGATGGCTGCACCCGCCGAGAGGCTTATCGCGACCACTAGAGATCTGAAATTCAGGCCGTCGCCGGAAAACCTGATCCGAGAAACCAGAAGGCTCCCCACCCCGTACCAAGATGCCGCGATCAACAGCATCATGACAATGCCGGCAAGAGAATCGACTGCCGCGGGGCCAAACAGCGGGCCTCCGCCAATATTCCCAACGGATCGCCCGAGTTGTCCTACGTCATCGCCCCGGTGCATAAAAAATGCCGTGAGCAGAACGATCGC
>JAJNPX010000159.1 GCA_021155145.1 Acidisarcina sp.
TCGATCGTGGCCTTTACCTCGAATAGCAACCTTTCCGGGGCGGACATCCTCGCCTTTCGTGCAGGCGGATAAGCTCAGGCGACACCAACATTTGAAAGGCCGGTCCTATCTGGGTTCGGCCTTTTTTGATTTTGAGAGTCATACAGTGACAGCCATCACATTATATCGGCCGTATTGGTCTCACCATAATGAACAGAAACGCCGTTTTTGTGCAGCGGGACATTTATTAGTTAAGCTTAGTTGTCCAAAGCCGTTTACTGAAGCCATTCTTACTTAGATAACGGGGCGGCATCGCGTATCCTTATATCGGAGGCAATTATTCCATATGCTCAATTCATCATTAGATCTTCTTATCCGAAGAGCACGCGCAGCAGGGCTCCTCGTGGTTCTGATCTCGGCGACCGGGGTGTTCGCTCAATCCGGCGGCGTGACGATCACGGTCAGGGACGATCAAGGCTCTGCCGTCGCCGGCGCGTCGGTGGAGGTTTCACTCGGTGGTTTTCCGGTTCGTTCCGTCGTAACGAATGAGTTCGGAGCGGCTTCATTTCGGGATCTGAAGCCCGGGAACTACAGGGCCGCGGTCTCAGCAGCAGGCTTTTCGACCACGCTTCAGGACGTCACGGTCGGCGACGCGCCAGCGGGAACGATCGACATCGTACTCGCCGTCGGCCGTGTGAACGAAACGGTCACGGTCACAGCCACGCGAAATCAGGTGACCTCGGATGAGACCGCGGTACCGGTTTCCGTAGTTGGGCGAGAGGAACTCGAGCAAAAGAACATTAACAGCGTAGGCGAGATATTTCGTACGCTGCCCGGTACATCGACCGTGAACGAAGGTGCCTTTCAGGTGCGTCCGCGCATCCGCGGATTGGACAGCAACCGGGTCTTGATCCTGGTCGATGGCGAACGGCTCAACAACAGCCGCACGTCCACGGGCCAATCCGGCATCGAGATCGGACTCGTCGATACCTCGCAGATCGAATCCGTCGAGGTCGTACGCGGGAGCGGTTCGGTGCTTTACGGTACTGACGCTCTGGCCGGAACCATAAATATAATCACTCGTGATACGCCTGTCAGGCGAGATGCCGATTTTCGCTTCGGTGCATCGTTCGACACGCTTTACAGTTCGAATGAGACGGGCCGAAAGGGAACGCTCGGCATCACCGGTTCGGGCAAGTATTTTGCGTTTCGAGTGGCTCAGTCGATGGACCGATTCGGCAATTATTTTACGGGAACGCCCGATCCGGCCGAGGCCGCACGGCTCCGGGACGAAGAAGACCTGCAGATCACGGACGACGGCGAGGTTCTGAATTCGCAGTCACACAGCAGCAGTACACAAGGTACATTCCGCTTTTTTGTAAATGATACGAACACGCTGAAATTGAACTATGAACGGCGGCGGGCGGCGAATATCGGCTCGGCCGGCCTTGCCGGGGCGAATACCGGTATTCCGGGCCAGGTTGGTGTGTTCAACGCCTATTTTCCGTTCAATCACCGCGACAAGTTCAACGTGAGGTATGACGTAGCGGCGGTCACGCCAAATCTGCAGCGGGTTTCGGCAAAGGCTTTCTATCAGACCCAATACCGAAACTTTACCAACTCGGTGACAGTGGGGCCATTCCCGCCTTTCTTTCCCGGATTTTATCAGTTGAGCGAAACGACGACCGACACGAAGACCGCCGGTTTCGACTTGCAGACCGATTGGGTATTCGGCCGCCACAACCTTGTTGCGGGTACAAGCTTCTTTAAGGACGACAACAGCGATCGGAGGAGGATAACTTCCGGCTCGACACCCACATCTCCGAATCTTGCAGTTCGCAATAGCCGGAGTGTACCCGACGCGAGCCTTTCGAACATCGCTTTTTTTGCTCAGGATGAATATCGTTTGAACCGCAAGCTAAGGCTGACGGCGGGCATCCGTTTCGACCGATTTAAGACGACGGCCGAACCGACGGCCGACTTCGCCATCGACCCACGTCTGACACCCGAACAGATAGCAGCACTTGGTATCACCGGACTCGAGGACGGACTTGGCGTGGCGAACTCAGCCGTCACCGGAGATGTCGGTGTCGTCTATTCGCTGACACAGAAGGTGAGCGTTTCGGCCAGGGTGGGACGGTCATTCCGCACTCCCAACATTTCGGAGCGGTTCTTTACCGATCCCGGCTCGGCCGAGGGTTTTCTGGTGGGCAACCCGTCACTCGTACCTGAAACGGGCATCAATTTCGATGCGAGCGTGAAACTTCGCACAAAACGACTGAGCGCCTCGGCGACGTACTTTAACAACTACTTCAATAATTTTCTCGCTACGCGATTTACGGGCCTGAGGATCCCGAGTGGTAATTCAATGGTGGATATCTACCAGACACAGAATATTCTTCGTGCCCGAATCCAGGGCTTTGAGGCCGAGATGGACGCCCCGTTTCGCATCAGCCTCGGGTATCTCACGCCCTACGGCAATTTCAGCTATCTCCGCGGCGACGACATCGCCGAAGGCGAACCGCTGGATTTCATAAGTCCGATCCGCCTGAACGCAGGAGTTCGCTGGCAGAACGTAGGCAAGAACTATTACGTGGACTATAACACGAGGGTAGTGACCAAGCAGTCGCGTTTGTCGGAAACCTTTCTGGAGATAAACGGAGGGCCGGAAGCGGGCTTTGTCTCGCACAATCTGTCGGGCGGATATTATTTTCGAACCGAGCGCTTCAATTTCAGCGTTAATCTTGGAGTGTCGAATATGTTCGACCGATACTACAGCGAGCAGTTCGTGTTTGCCCCTGCCCGTGGGCGTTCCTTTACGGTTGGGACCACCTGGGAATTGAGATAGTTTCCCAGATTTACGATAGAAGAAGGGACGCGGCTTTCGTGGGGCGCGTCCCTTCTAATAGATATATCTAGCGGTAGATATATTGGCCGTCGTAGGTCTTCCACTCGCTCTCGAAGTATTCGGCATCTTCGTCGCTTCTCGGTGTCACACCGACGACGGTCCCGCCTTCCTTGATACCGCTTTCATAGTACTTCGCCCTTTCTTCGGGTATACCCCAACCTATTAGGGCTCCGACGAGTCCGCCGGTCGCACCGCCCGCGCCCGCGCCGACCAGGGCCGCTGCGATCGGGCCTGCGATCACGAGGCCGAGTCCGGGCAGAAGAACGTTGGTTCCGATCGCGGCAATCCCGCCGATCACGGCGCCTAACGCGCCGCCGATGGCCGAGCCGGCACCGGCACCCTCGAGAGCCTTGTTGCCGATCTCGGACTCCGCCGTATTCTTGTAGTACTTGTCCCGCGTCGCATCGGACATAAGGACATTGATCTCCCGATCTGTATAACCCCGCGCCCGGAGCGATTCATATGCCCGCTCCGCCCCTTCGCGGTTGCGGAAGAGAGCCGTAAGTAGTTTTGAGTCCTGTTTTTTCGCTGCTTGTGTCATATTTTGTATTTCTCCTTTGAATGCTTCTAAGACAAAAAGCCTGGGTAAGTAATCAGAGGTGCAAGGATTGTGCCAACATCTCTAAACCCATTTGTAACTACTTGACAACATTAAAGATATCGGCCAGGCGGATGAATGATGTCCGATCTTATGTGTTCGGGTAGAGGACACTCTGAACTGTGCCCTTCGTCGGGATGAAGTTGTCGTGATAGAGTCAAGAAATATGGTCAGATGGACTGCATTATTTGCGCTTATGTTGTTTTCCACGTCGTCATTCGCTCAAACCCAGAATGATAAGTTCACCGTCTTTTCGGGAAAGGGTGCCGAATCTTCGATCGAGGCTATCGTCGAAGCATTAGAGAACTCCGACGCTGTTTTTCTCGGAGAGCTTCACGACGATTCGGTCGGTCACGCCGTCCAGTTTGAGATCTTCCGACGCGCGTTAGAAAAATTTGCGGCGTCACGGCAGATCACTCTTTCGCTTGAGATGTTCGAACGCGATACGCAGACCGTCATCGACGAGTATTTGGCCGGGCTGATCACGGAGAATCATTTTCTTCTGAGTTCGCGGCCCTGGGGAAACTACAAGACCGACTATCGGCCGCTCGTGGAACTGGCAAAGGAAAAGCGACTACCTGTGGCGGCGGCAAACGCGCCCCGGCGGTATGTCAATATGGTTTCACGCGGCGGGAGGGAAGCTCTGGCGCCGCTCTCGAAAGAAGCAAAGAAATGGCTCGCTCCATTGCCGTACGCTGAGCCGTCCGTCGCTTATTCCAAAAAGTTCAAGGCGCTGATGGGCCCGAGTCCCGAGGCAAAAATGGGTATCGACAACATACTGAGTTCGCAGTCGCTTTGGGACGCGACGATGGCTTATTCCGTAGCTCAGAGCCTGAAAAGAAAACGCGCCCTGGTCGTACATCTCAACGGGGGGTTTCATACCGAGAACCGGTTGGGGACGGTTGAGCATCTGCTTAGGTATCGCCCTAAGGCCCGCGTCATCGTGGTGACGATCCGTTAC
>JAJNPX010000161.1 GCA_021155145.1 Acidisarcina sp.
AAGAAAGCGGCAAATATCCCGCCCAGACCAACCAGTGCCAACGAGTGAAACACCATCTTAAAGCGAGGACCTGGGGTCAAGATCCTCCACGAGAGCAAAAGGGCCGCTATACACCCGATCAACAACTCATTTGCCTTGGTGTCCGTCCCAAAGTACATCCTGAGATACGGAACACCCGCCTGCCAGAACCATATATTCAGAACGACAGAGATGGTCGCTAAGACACCCAAGATCAGTATTACGAGGCGTTTGCTGTTGAGTCTTAGCAAAAGCAGGAGCAGCAAAGGCCAGACAACATAGAATTGTTCCTCAACTGACAAAGACCAGGTATGGCTTAACGGCCCGATCCCAGGAAGGTTTGGCGGCGCCTGCGCCCAGTTAGCGACGTAGAATAGAGAGTAAACCACGCCGTTCAGCGTATTTGCCGCTTTGTCGCTCGGCTGAAGTAAGAGTGCGTATGCTATGCAAAAAAGGATCAGTAGAAATAGAGCAGGAAGTAACCGCAACGCCCGCCGGAAGTAGAAATTCTTCAGGCCGATTCCCGTGATCGGATCATAGCCCTGAATGAGCAATGCCGTGATAAGAAAGCCGCTGAGCGTGAAAAAAATGTCGACACCCAGAAAACCGCCCCCCATCCAGATAAATTGTCCGTTGAATGCCATCACGGCGAGGATCGCGACACCGCGCACACCATCAAGCGCCGGCACGTATCCGAGCCGGAACGGCGTCCCGTCTTGGCGCATCCCGTTCACCACCTGATCCATTCGATAAATTGCCGCTGTAAGTAACCCAAAACTGTTGTCAATCGATGTGATCCTTCATGACCGCTGCCGCAAATCGAACCCGCGGCTCCGTCACTAACGACCCGTGGTCTCCTTTTATCTCATGAACCTCCAGATCGGAAGCAAATTTCGACCAACCCAGAGTGTCGTCCCTTTGTATTCCGCGATGTTGTTTTGAGGCCCGAAAAAGCAAAACCGGCCCCTCGTAAGGAGACGCGGCGTAGGTCTTGACCGCTGTGCTGATGGCATTTTGGGTTTGTGCCAGCGAGTCGGGAAGTGGGCGGCCGAGGCCGTTCAGAACACCGCGTTTGATCGCTTTTATCGTTTGCTTATACGACCGTCTCACTTGGTTCTTCGCCTTGATAGCTTTCGCTTTAATGTAATGCCCACGCCTGTTAGGCTCCAACATCGCGATCGTCTCAGCATGATGATGGACCCGGTCTTTGATCTGTAAGAATCGAAGACTCAGCTTGGACCCTCGATGGATGTAGATGGGATAACCGGGTGCCGCCGTGTCGAACATGGCGAGGAGCTTCACCTCCTCCCCGGCCTTTCTCAACTGTTGGGCAACTTCAAAGGCGATCAGCCCGCCGATCGAGGAGCCGCCGACATGATACGGTCCCTTAGCTTGGACCCCGCGTATCTCACCGATGTAATGCGCGGCCATGTCCTCAATTCTGTCGTAAGCAGATTGATGGCCGCTGAGCCCTACCGCTTGCAACCCGTAGCAGGGGTAGTCTAAACCTAGACGTTCGGAGAGTTCCTTGTAGAAAAGCACGTTCCCGCCGGCTGCATGCATCATGAAAAGGGGCGGTTTTGTGCCCTCAGTGTTAATTGGTACAAGGGAGGTCCAGACATCTTTCGGTTTCTCATTACGGATCAACTCAGCAAGTTGCTCAATAGTGGATGCGCCAAAGAGCGTAGCAAGTGGCAGATTTACCCCCAGCCGTTTACCTATTTCCTCGAAAAGTTGTGCGGCAAGAAGTGAGTGCCCGCCGAGTTCGAAAAAGTCGTCACTTGGCTTGATCGAGTCAACATGCAAAACTTCGCGCCAGATCTTCGTAAGACTTTCTTCTATCTGCTCGTGGGCCTTAGGAGCGATCGTGATCGGCTTAGCAACAACCGACCTTTCATCCGAATATGTCGTGTCGCCTTTTCTTGCCGACCGCAGCGGCGTCGTAAACGAAAGCAGATCAGAGATCCTCCGCCCCGGATCAAGCATTGCCGATTGAAGGATCGATCGAAGATCGGCAAGCATGCACGAGACCGTTTCGGCGGTGAACAGATCGGTGTTGTATTCGAGTTGCAGCCTTGTGCCTTCCTGACGCTCGACCACACCAAGAGACAGTTCGAAAATGGATCCCGGACTGACGGAGCGAATAGGTGTGATCGATAGGTCCTTAAGCTCCATCGGCTGCATAAATGCCGTTTGAAAAATGAAAAGGACCTGAAAAAGCTGCCCGCCTTTACGGCCATTCGTACTCGGCCTGACCTTTTCTATGAGTTTTTCGAACGGCAGGGCTTGATTTCCAAATGCTCCCAGCGAAACGTCCCTCACCCGGAACAACAGCTCGTTGAATGTTGGTGTACCCGAAAGATCGGTCCGCAGCAGCAGCGTATTCGCAAAGGCCCCGATCAGGCCTTCGGTCTCGCCTTGCTGACGATTGGCCGTGGGCGAGCCGATAACGATATCGTCGCTTCCGGCATACCGGTGCAGCAGGATATACAACGCCGACAGATAGACCATGTATGGCGTGACCTCTGATCGTTGACTCAACGTCTTGATCGCCCGGGTCAACGGCTGCGGCAAAAGCAGCGACTCTATCGCACCGAAAGACGCACGGTTCCTGTTCCGAGGAAAGTCAGTTGGTATCTCGAGCGCCGGAATTTCCGTGCCTAACTGCTGTTTCCAGTAGGCGAGCTGCTCTTCACACCCGTCGCCATTGAGCCAATCGCTTTGCCACGCGGCGAAATCCGCGTATTGTATCGGCAATTCCGGATAGGGCGATGGTCTTTGCCGAACAAACGCATCATAGATCTCGCCGATCTCGCGGACCAGCACTCCGTTCGACCAGCCGTCGCAGATAATGTGATGCAAGGTAAGCAGCAGAACGTGCTCCTCGGCATTGACTCGGATAAGTTTTGGGATGAACAAGGGACCACGCGATAGATCGAATCTGAAATGTGCTTCCTCGACCATCAATCGCCTTGTCTCGGCGTCGATATCGGCGTGCCCGCTGATGTCGACCATTTCCAGCCTCAATTTCCGTTCCGCCGAGATAACTTGAACGGGCTTTCCGTTTTCTCTTGCAAATGTCGTCCTCAGTACTTCGTGGCGTGAGACCACTTCATTCAGCGCCTTCTCAAGGACGTCCACATCGAGCCGGCCATCCAACCGTAATGCCAACGGCATGTTGAGCGACGTACTGCCCGGTTCCAGTTGGTCGAGTATCCAAAACCGCTGTTGAGCAACCGAGGTCGGCATTACAAAAACGTCCTCTGAGACTGGTTCCGCGACCTTGTGTGTCAATTCAAATTGAACTGCAGGATTTGCAGAGACCATGACAGTTTGTACTTCCTTCATTCCTAACTAGTTTACGGTTTCAAGTTGTGACTTTTTCGTCCGATTGATCTCACGCGATATCCGTTCTATTGAGGGAGCAGATCG
>JAJNPX010000201.1 GCA_021155145.1 Acidisarcina sp.
TGCTCCGTCTTCCGGCGGCAACATCAATGCCGGATGATCTCATTTCCGGCGGTTTCAGGCCGCTCATCGACGATGCCGGCATTGCCGACGCGGGTAAGGTGAAACGCATCGTATTCTGCAGCGGAAAGGTCTATTACGATCTCGAGGCGGCCCGTGCCGAGGCTCGGGATGAACGCGTCGCCGTGATCCGGCTTGAGCAGTTGTATCCGTTCCCTGCCGAGGCCGTAAAAGCTGTGTTTGACCGGTATCCCAATGCAACGCAGTTATTCTGGACCCAGGAAGAGCCGCAGAACATGGGCGCGTGGTTCTTTGTCGAGCCGCGGCTGCGAGAGCTCAAGCGTGAAGGAATGGGCCTTCGTTACGTCGGCCGCGTCCCTTCAGCGTCGCCGGCCACCGGTTCCTACTCGATCCACGAATTGGAACAGCGGGAGTTGATCGATCGATCCCTGATATCGGACACGGACGAGATATCCCCAGCCTCTGACCCCGAGGTCAGCGAACGGATCGCCCCGGCATCCGCATAACAGCGGTCGTTATGCCGTTTCCCGATGACAGAAAGATCGGTGATCTGCTCACCTGGCCAGAAGTGTATGAGATACACAAGACCAGAAACGGCATTTACCAGAAAAGCGGGCGGCTAGTTTCACTGTTGACCGATTTTGGCCGCATCAATCCCTGTTATCCAGACTTTCACGGCGAATCCGACCGGGTGATCCACTACACGGGTTCGGGGCGAAGGGGTAACCAAAAGCTCGATGCCGCCAATACCGCCCTTGCAGATGCCACCGCCACAGGTCATTCCGTTCCCCTCTTTAACAAACTTGGCGTTAACCGCTGGGAGTACCTCGGCCTTTGGACGGTTATTGACAGCGGCTACGTGTTCGACGAATCGCGCGATCGGATGGTGTGGAAGTTCACGCTCAGGCTGGACTCGGGCTCCGATTGAGATTTTCGTTCGTTTGGTTCAGAATACTCCAACAAAATCCATACTATAGACCGAATCGCTCACGCTTGACCTGGCAGAGCTTTGACGAAAGACCTATGAGATCAATAGTTACGTGTTTTCTGATGTTGTGCCTCGGTTCAGCCATTTTTGCCCAAGGCTCGGCAGACGGCGACCAACAGTTCATCCGTGTCCGCTCGAAGATCGTCGTACTCAAGAACGTTCGGATCATCGACGGGACCGGGGCGGCACCGATGGATAACCAGACGATCACCATTATCGGCGATCGTATTGGGGCGATCGGTCCCGCGGCCTCGACGGCTGTCCCGGCCGGAGCCGAGGTACTGGACCTCACAGGCTATACCGTGCTCCCCGGCCTGGTTGGGATGCACAACCACATCTTTTTTCCTGAGGGAGGTTCGCCGCCGATCTATTCGAACATGGCGATCAGCTTCCCCCGGCTTTATCTAGCCCTTGGCGTCACGACCATTCGGACCACGGGCAGCGTTTCGCCGTATACCGATCTTGAGATCAAGCGTCTCATCGACAGCGGCCGCATGATCGGCCCAAAGATGCATGTGACCGCGCCGTACCTTGAGGGTAAAGGAGCTTTCACCCCGGTCATGCGTGAGATGACGGGTGTCGAGGACGCCCGGAGAATGGTGAATTTCTGGGCAGATCAGGGAGCGACATCATTCAAGGCCTATATGAACATCACACGCGACGAGTTACGTGCGGTGGTCAAGGAGGCTCACAAGCGGAAATTGAAAGTTACTGGGCATTTATGCTCGGTTGGCTATAAGGAAGCGGCCGATATCGGCATCGATAACCTCGAACACGGACTCCTGGCTAACTCCGAGTATGCTCCCGACAAGAAGCCCGATGAGTGCCCGAACAGCGCTACCGGGAGCCTTTTGAGCGTCGACATAAACGGCGCCGCGGTACAGGAAACGATCCGTAAGCTCGTTGAAAAAAAGGTGGCTATTACATCGACGCTGCCGGTGTTCGAGGCGATGGCACCCGTCGCGCAGAGCGGCATCGGGGCAGCCTCCGCCATTCTCAACCCGAGAATGTTGAACACTATGTCTGCTGATGCCCGGATAAGGTATCTATCCTCTCGCTCGAGGACGCCTGCAAATTCGCCTATTGTCACGCTTATACGCAAATCGATGGAATTTGAGCGTGCCTTCGTAAAGGCGGGCGGCCTTTTGATCGCTGGGCCGGACCCTACCGGTAACGGCGGCATCGTCGCTGGTTTCGGCGACCTTCGCGGTGTGGAACTGCTTGTCGAAGCCGGATTCACGCCGGTCGAAGCGATAAAGATCACTACGTTGAACGGCGCGACATTTCTCGGTGAGGATTCACTGATCGGTTCGGTCAGATCGGGAAAGATGGCTGACCTGGTCGTCGTCAAAGGCGATCCGGGAACAAAGATCAGCGACATTAACAACGTTGAGATCGTCTTTAAGAACGGCGTCGGCTACGACACCGAGAAACTGATCAGGTCGGTCCAGGGATTGGTCGGGACTCGTTGAGACCTATTCGGCAAGTTCTTTTCGTATAGATCTGCATGGTAAATATTCGCCCCGCGACCGACGAAGACAAACCCGCCGTCTGGCAGATCATCAAAGCCGTGATCGCCGGCGGAGATACTTACACTTTCGCTCCCGAAACACCGGAAGCAGAGATGATCTCGTTCTGGTTCTCGCCGGAGAAGCACGTCTATGTCGCCGAGGACGACGGCCGGGTCCTTGGCACCTATTGGCTTAGAGCGAACCAGCCCGGCCTTGGCGACCAC
>JAJNPX010000236.1 GCA_021155145.1 Acidisarcina sp.
ACACCCAGGAGGAGATCGCCAAGAAGATCAGTAAGAGTCGGTCTACAGTCACGGAGCTAATGACGATCGCGGGACTGCCTGATGAGATTCGTGTACGGGCGAGGGACGCAAACCTCACTTCAAAGTCGACTCTGCTTGAGATCGCCCGTCAGTTTGACGACAACGCAATGCACCAGTTTCTTGACCAACTCCTCGTCGGTGGAGTGCCAAGCAAGTCGAGAAAGCCACGAGTCGAAGCAGAAAACGTAAAAAAGGAACCAACAGTTCTCTTGGGATCCGATGACAAGACTTTTAGGTTCTCCGGAAAGGGATTTAAGCTTGAACTTCGTTTCGAAAGAGCCGAAATCAAATCCCGAGCCGAAATACTAAGGGCGCTTAAGACCGTATTTGACGCGGTAAAGGCAGAAAAAGCGGAACTCTGATTACATAATCCCTATTATCAGACGCAGAGCGTCTGTCTAGTTGACCAGTGAAGCCTTTTCGCCGGAGAGTTGAACATAGTGGCTTCCCTGTGCGATCGCCGTGAAGTCAACCGAGACCGTGCCAAGGAGCACGCCTTCGCCACTTTCCAGACTCGCCTCACTGGGTTGGTTTCGGCGATGAACGTACAGTTTCGCGGCCGTAAATTTCCTCCCGTTGCGTTCTGCAGCCTGCAGATTTCCAAAGTTCAACCGGTCGCTACGAAACTTTTCTCCTCCGAAACTGAACGGGATCATTTGGGCCTTGACCAATTCCGTAAATACGGTCTTAAAATTGCAGTATTCGCCCGAGCCCTTGAAATCCGCCAGGCCCAATGATCTGAGATCAATGGTCACATTGTGAAATTCCCAAAGGATCTGGCCGGAAAAATTCCCATTCTGCCTGTTCCTTTCACCACGCATGAAGACGACGACGCGAAGCTCGAATAATTCCCAGTTGCAGCCCATAAAAGCAGCCCTCCTTGTGCGTGATTGACGCCTTGAAAGGGCCTAATTTGCCTTGAACAAGTTCCCGAGGCCCATCCTACCTGTTTTGCCTCCATTTACTTTGACATAACCTTACATTAAAGTTAGGATTTAAGTTTTGGTATACCGAACTGATTCAATTAAGACCACAGAGAATAAGGAGTTAACAGACCATTGAGTAACGGAAATTTTCTATTTACGTCCGAGTCGGTGACAGAGGGTCATCCCGACAAAATTGCGGATAATATTTCAGACGCGATCCTTGATGCGATCCTCGAACAGGATCCAAATGCTCGCGTTGCGTGTGAAACGCTCGTTACAACCGGTTTGGCTGTTGTTGCCGGTGAGATAACAACGTCTGCTTCGGTTAATTACAAGCAAATCATCCGTGACACTATACACGAGATCGGTTACAACGATGCAAGTTTTGGTTATGATGCCAACACCTGTTCGGTGGTTGATGCGATCGGAACGCAGTCGCCTGACATTGCACAGGGTGTGGACACGGGCGGAGCGGGCGATCAGGGCTTGATGTTTGGCTTTGCGTGTAACGAGACGCCCGAGCTGATGCCGATGCCCATTCAGATGGCGCACAATCTGACGCGAAGGCTGTCGGAAGTGAGGCGCGACGGCACGATCCCATATCTTCGTCCCGACGGCAAATCGCAGGTTTCGATCGAGTACCGCGACGGACGCCCGTTCCGTGTCGAGGCGGTCGTGATCTCGACCCAGACGGCTGACCTCGATATCGAGGATATCCGTGCGGACATCATGGAGCACGTGATCAAGCCCGTAATTCCCGCCGACCTGCTTGACGAGAACACGAAATACCATATCAATCCGACCGGCAAATTCGTGATCGGCGGCCCGATGGGCGATGCCGGCGTCACCGGGCGAAAGATCATCGTGGACACATACGGCGGATACGCACCGCACGGCGGCGGAGCATTTTCGGGCAAGGACCCGACGAAGGTTGACCGTTCCGCGGCATATATGGCCAGGTATATTGCGAAAAACGTTGTCGCCGCCGGCCTTTCGGATAAGTGCACGCTCCAGCTTGCCTATGCGATCGGCGTTGCCGAGCCGGTCTCGGTCCTGATCGACACGCACGGCACCGGAACCATCGACGACGAGCGTATCGCCGACATCGTTCGCGAGAATTTCACACTCACGCCCAAGGCCATCATCGAGACGCTGGACCTGCTTCGTCCGATCTACAAGGCAACGGCCCGTTTTGGCCACTTCGGCCGTGTGAACGACGAGTTTTCGTGGGAGAAGACAGATAAAGCCGAAACGCTTCGCTCGGCTGCTGAACAACACAGAGGTATCGCAACAAATGGCTAATCCTAGTACTTCAATTCAATACGACATTAAAGATATCAACCTTGCACCGCAGGGCAAGCAGCGCATCGAGTGGGCCGACCGTGAGATGCCCGTGCTTCGGCTTATCCGCGAGCGTTTTGAGAAAGAGAGACCGCTCACGGGTGTAAAGCTGGTCGCGTGTGCCCACATCACGACCGAAACGGCGAATCTCGCACGCACCCTGCAGGCTGGTGGGGCCGAGGCTCTGCTGATCGCATCGAACCCGCTCTCGACACAGGACGACGTCGCGGCTTCCCTGGTTGCCGATTGGGGGATTCCTGTAATGGCGATAAAGGGTGAGTCCGTAGAGACTTACGTGTCGCACGTTAAGGCGGCGCTTGAGACTAATCCGAACTTGATCATCGATGACGGATCGGACGTTGTCGCGACCATGCTCAAGGAAAAGCCGGAACTCATACCAAATCTCATCGGCACGACCGAAGAGACGACGACCGGCATAGTACGCCTCAAGGCCATGGTTGCCGCCGGTGTGCTCAACTTCCCTTCTATCGCGGTCAACGACGCTCAGACCAAGCATTTCTTTGATAACCGCTACGGAACGGGCCAATCGACGCTCGACGGTATCATCCGCGCGACCAACATCCTGCTCGCCGGCAAGACGATCGTCGTGGTCGGTTATGGCTGGTGCGGCAAAGGCGTCGCGATGCGTGCCCGCGGTATGGGCGCCAACGTCGTCGTGACCGAGATCGACCCGATCAAGGCGATCGAGGCCGTGATGGACGGAATGCGTGTGCTTCCGATGGCAGATGCCGCCAAGATCGGCGATTTCTTTGTCACGGTAACGGGCAACCGCCACGTTATCGATAAACAGCATTTCGAAGCGATGAAGGACGGGGCGATCGTCTGCAACAGCGGACACTTTGACCTCGAACTCAATCTCGACGCGCTTCGTGAGATGTCCGAACCGCCGGTCAAGCGCCGTCCGTTCGTCGAGGAATACATCGGCAAGAACGGCGGAAAGAGCGTGATCGTGCTCGGCGAAGGCCGTCTGATCAACCTCGCCGCGGCCGAAGGCCACCCGGCATCGGTCATGGATATGTCGTTCGCAAACCAGGCGTTGTCCGCCGAGTATCTCGTAAAGAACAAGGGCAAGCTTGCCAACGGCGTCCACGTGCTGCCGACCGAGGTCGATCAGGAGATAGCCTCGCTCAAGCTCCACGCCATGGGCGTCAGAATGGACGTGCTAACCCCCGAAATGGTCGAGTATATGAACAGCTGGGAATCGGGGACGTAGGGCAGTGGACAGTGGACAGTGGATATAGTGAACAGTGAATAGTGAATAGTGAATAGTGCTTTTCAGCCCCGGCGATGTCCGGGGCTTTTTTGTGTG
>JAJNPX010000247.1 GCA_021155145.1 Acidisarcina sp.
CACCGGTAATAACCGCCGTTCCCGCGTGGACATATTATTACTCCCGGCAATATGACCGGGCGATCGAGCCCTGCAGAAAGGCGCTGGAATTGGATCCAAACTTCGCCTTAGGGTACCTATGGTTGGGAATGGCTTATGAACGAAAGGGCGACTATAAGAACGCTATACGGGAGTTCGAAAAAGCGGCGGAGATCACGGGGGGTTCGGCGGAGATAGCTGCCCTTCTGGCACACGCTTACGCAGTTTCGGGTGATCGTTTACATGCAAAACAACTGCTTGGCGAGCTGATCGAACGTTCCAAACACCGTTATATCTCCCCGTACTACATCGCGACCGCATACGTTGGAATGGGCGACAAAGATTCGGCGTTCGATTGGTTGAACCGTTCAGTGGAAGATCGTCAGCATATGCTTCTATTTCTGGAGTATGACCCGAGGCTTGACGAGCTACGAGGCGACCCCCGATTCGATCAATTGATGACCAAACGGGCCATTCGGCGTTAGGCCGCTCGAATTTGGCGGGCCAATTCATACACAACATCGACCCCATCGTCGTGACCGATCGCCCAATAGCTTGCCAAAGCTAAGGGCGTAAAAGAGGGCCGGTAAGCATTTTGGGATTTGGGCCAACTGATCTATAGTGTCGCAATCCCGCAAGCTCATCTTCCAAAGGAGGAGATACCGAAATGATAAAGAAACTGCTGATAGCCATTGGCGTCGTCGTTGTCCTGCTTATCGCTGCCGTCGCCGCGGCCGTATTCGTGACCCCGACCGATTTTGCGGTCGAGCGCGAGATCGTGATCAATAAGCCCCGCGAAGAGGTCTTCAACTATGTCAAGCATGTGAGATCGCAAAGCGAATGGGGGCCGTGGTTCAAGAGAGAACCTACGATGAAACAGGAGTTTCGCGGTACGGATGGCGAGGTCGGCTTCGTTGCCTATTGGAAGGGTGAGACCGACGACACCGGCGAGGGAGAACAGGAGATCAAACGCATCGTTCCGAATGAACGCCTGGAAACGGAACTGCGCTTTATGAAGCCTTTCGAATCCAGGGCCGACACCTATCTGACCACCGAGGACGCAGGTGATGGAAAGACAAAGGTGAAGTGGGGATTTACGGGTGCAATGCCGCGCCCGATGAATCTGATGCTGCTCGTGGTCGATATGGATGATGCGATCGGCAAGGACTATCAGGATGGATTGAATTCCCTAAAGCAGATCATGGAATCCCGCTGAGGTGTATATCCGGCCAAACAAACCGTTTGCCCGCTGCCGAATACGGGTCTATAATTGACGCAGGTTCTCTAAAACCAAACAAATGGCGGCACCCAGGGTGCCGGTTAAAGCGATCGTAGAACTTTGCGGCGGCCGCCTTTGAGGAGGAACAGTTATGCGCATGCTCACGATATTTGCGCTTTTGTTTGCATTCCTGGCCACGGGCGGATCGGCGCAGGCTTCCCGTAGAGCCGTTGACTCGCTGATCAAGGATTATCGCGGCATTTTCATCGGTACTCAGAAAGACGCGGTGCGCCAGAAGCTTGGCGACCCGAAGAACGAATTTCCGGAAGAAGACGATTTTGAGATCTCGGATAATGAGAACGTCCGCATCTTTTACAATCCGGATAAGACGGTCAAGGCGATGGTTGTCACATACTCGGGGAATATCAGCGGGGCTCCTTCCCCGAAGGATGTCGTCGGAGAGGCCATAGAGCCGAGGCCGGACGGCGGTATGTACAAAATGGTACGGGTCGAGGAGAAAGGTTTTTGGGTCTCGTACGTAAAGATCGCAGGTGATTCTCCATCGGTGATCATCACGGTCCAGTCGCTTCCAAAGGCGAGCTGAACTTTACATTCGCGGTAAGACCCGAACCGATCCGTTCGCTTCCGTTTACAGTCTAGGTCTGCCTGCCTTATAGTAGTTCCAACTTATGGTCAATATAGGTATCCCCAAAGAGATACATCCGGGGGAAAAGCGCGTTGCGGCCACGCCCCAGACGATCCTCAAACTAAAGAAGCTCGGATTCGGCGTGACCGTCGAGAGTTCTGCCGGCGCCGCTATCAATGCGAGCGATGCCGAATATCAGGAGGCTGGTGCGATGGTCGTCACCGACGCGGCTCATCTCTGGGCGTCCGCCGATATCGTGATGAAGGTGCGCCCGCCCCATGATGGCGAGGTCGAACTGCTTCGCGCTGGCGGATGGCTGGTGGGATTTATCTGGCCGGGACAGAACCGCGACATCGTCGATAAACTCGCAAAGAAGAACGCCACCGTCTTTGCAATGGACAGCGTGCCGCGCATCACCCGTGCCCAAAAGATGGACACGCTCTCCGCCATGGCGAACATTGCCGGATATCGGGCGATCGTCGAGGCGGCGAATCATTTCCCGCGATTCTTCACAGGCCAGATCACAGCGGCCGGGAAGATCGACCCTGCGAAGGTTCTTGTCATCGGTGCCGGTGTCGCCGGGCTTTCCGCGATCGGAGCGGCCAAAGGGTTAGGTGCGATCGTGCGTGCGTTCGATCCGCGCTCGGCTACTAAAGATCAGGTCGCGTCGATGGGAGCCGATTTCCTGGAGCTGGATATAAAAGAAGAAGGCGAGGGCAAGGGCGGGTACGCCAAGCAGATGTCCGACGATTTTCTCAAGGCCGA
>JAJNPX010000258.1 GCA_021155145.1 Acidisarcina sp.
GAACCTGCCGGATGGAGTCGAGATGGTGATGCCGGGCGACAACATCCAGATGGAGATCACGCTGATCGCACCGATCGCCATGGAAAAGGGACTCCGCTTCGCTATCCGCGAGGGCGGCCGCACCGTCGGTGCCGGCACCGTGTCCGAGGTCATTGAATAGGAAATAGTGGTCAGTGGTCGGTGGTCAGTGGTCAGCAAGACCAAACCCGACCACCGACCACGGATCACTGGCAACTGAGGATTTATGCCGAGAGATAACATCATTTTGCAGTGCACTGAATGCAAAGAGCGCAATTACGTGACGACCAAGAACAAAAAGAACACCCCTAACCGGCTTGAGTTCAAGAAGTTCTGTCGCCGCTGCCGCTGCCATACGCTGCACAGAGAGAATAAGTAAGTGGAAAGTGGACAGTGGATAGTGGACAATTTGCGAATTGTTCACTGTCAACTATCCGTTATCCACTAACACAGGGGTATGGTGTCAATGGTTAGCATGGAGGTCTCCAAAACCTTAGGTCCGGGTTCGAGTCCTGGTACCCCTGCCATTGAAGGATATACAGGCGAGACTTGGCCTGAATAGAGGAGAAAAAGCGTGTCAGATGACACAGTAAAAGATAGCTCTCGAAAGGAAGGTGTCGGCGATTTTATCCGCCACACCCGCGAGGAGCTTAGCCGTACGACCTTTCCGTCGTCCGAGGATGTAAGAAACACGACGGTCATCGTCATCATAGCGGTGATCTTTTTCGCGATCTACTTGTTCCTGGTCGATCACGCCTGGACGTACATCCTTGAGGGATTGACGTGGGCGGTCAACAAGATCGCGGGTATTTAAAGGATTATTTTTAATGAGGCAGTGGTATTTCATCCACACATATTCGGGACACGAAAATAAGGTCGTTGAGAGCCTTCAGGCCCGCATTCGCGACATGGAACTCGCCGAGCAGATCACCGAGGTCTTGTTGCCAAAGGAGACGGTGGTCGAGATGCGCGGCAACAAGCGGATAGAATCGTCGCGCATGTTCTATCCCGGCTATGTACTTGTCGAGATCGAGTGCGACGACAAAGGCAAGATCCCCGACAATGTGTTTCACGCGATTCGGTCAACGCCCAAGGTGACGGGTTTCCTTGGCGGGAAGCTGCCGACGCCGCTGACCCAGCAAGAGGTCGATCAGATCGTCCACAATATAGAGGTCGCGACCGAAAAGCCCAAACCCAAATTCTCTTATGAGGTGGGCGAGGTCGTTCGGATCAAGTCAGGCCCGTTCGCCAGCTTTACCGGCAAGGTCGAGGAGGTCAACGAGGATAAGAGCACGCTCAAGGTCTCGATCACGATCTTCGGCCGCTCGACGCCCTACGAACTCGGATTCCTGGAAGTCGAGAAAGTTACTTTTGCAGAGGAAGATTGATGAGGACATTCTCGGGTTCATTCCCGAGATCGTAAATCGAAAAAAATGGCTAAGAAGATAGAAGGATACATAAAGCTGCAGATACCCGCCGGCAAGGCGAATCCTGCACCGCCGATCGGCCCGGCACTGGGCCAGCATGGCGTGAACATCATGGAGTTCTGTAAAGCGTTCAACGCCAGGACTCAGAACGACGACCCGGATATGAAGATCCCGGTCGTGATCACGGTCTATGGCGACCGCTCGTTCACTTTTGAAACGAAGACGCCGCCGGCGGGCGACCTGCTTCGAAAGGCTGCCGGGATCCCGAAAGGTTCGGGTACGCCGAACAAGGAAAAAGTAGGTACGATCTCTCGGTCAAAGATCGAGGAGATTGCGAAGAAAAAGATGCCCGACCTCAATACGACAAATCTTGAATCCGCGATGCGGACGATCGAGGGTACGGCAAAGAGTATGGGCTTAGTAGTAGAAGGATGAAGGATGAAGGATGAAGGATGAATCGAAAGGATCATCATTCATCATTCTGAATTCCTCATTAGGGAGAATTGCCGAAAGCGATTCGCTAATACCTGGAGGTAAAATGAAAAGAGGAAAGAAATATCTTGCGGCTCTGGAAAAATTGGAGCCGAACAAGAAATACACGCTCGACGAAGCGGTAGCGAAGCTCAAGGAGATCGCGTTCGCAAAATTCGACGAGACCGTTGAACTCACGATGTGGCTGGGCGTCGACCCGCGAAAGGCGGATCAGCTCGTCCGCGGCACCATCGTCCTACCCCATGGCCTTGGCGGCGCCGCCAAAAAGGTCGTCGTGATCGCCCAGGGAGACAAGATCAAGGAAGCTGAGGAAGCCGGAGCGGATATGGCCGGCGGCGACGATATTGTCGAAAAGATCAAAGGCGGCTGGCTTGATTTTGACGCTCTGATCGCGACACCCGACATGATGGGCAAGGTCGGCCAACTCGGAAAGATCCTCGGGCCGCGCGGGCTTATGCCGAATCCGAAGACCGGAACGGTGACGATGGACATCAAGACCGCTATCGAAGAAACAAAGGCCGGCAAGGTAGAATATCGCGTCGATAAGACCGGGGTGGTCCATTCGCCCGTCGGTAAAGTGTCGTTTGACCCGGCTAAGCTACAAGAGAATACCAGAGTGCTGATCAACGCTGTTATGAAGGCAAAGCCGACGACGGCAAAGGGCCGGTACCTGAAAAAGATCAACCTGGCTGCGACGATGAGCCCCGGCGTACTGCTCGATGAGCTTGCGTACGTTTAAGTGAGGTGCGAATAGAGTAATGAAAACAAGAGAAACAAAACAAAGAGATCTGGACGCGCTCACAGCCTCGCTGCAGAATTCGACCTCGGCAATGATCGTCAGCTTTAAGAACCTGACCGTCGCAAAGGACATCGAGTTTCGCAATAACCTTCGCGAGGCCGGTGCAAAATATCAGGTTGTCAAGAATACGCTTGCTCGGATCGCTGTAAAAGGCACGGATTACGAACAGGCAACTGACGCTTTCAAGGGCGTTACCGCGATCGCATGGACCGACGGAGATCCCGTGGTGCTCACAAAGGCGATCTCGAAGTTCATGAAGGACAACGCCGACAACTACACGTTCAAGAGCGGCGTTGTTGACGGAAAGCTTGTGGACCTGCAGCAACTGACGACGATCGCAAGCTTGCCTTCGAAAGAAGAGCTTATCTCGAAACTGCTTTATGTCATCAATGCGCAGGCACAGCGTCTCGTGACCGTGATCAATGCGGTGCCGCGTGACCTTGCGATCGTGATCAAGCAGATCGGTGAAAAGGATACTGCATCCCGCGACGGTTCAGCGGAAGCTCCGGCGATCGAGACAAAAACGGATGAAACTCCAGCCGCGGAAGCGTCGGCTGCAGAAACGCCGGCCGAAGCGAAGGCCGACGAGGCGGCGTCCGCCGAGGTGCCGACCGAAGCAAAGACTGATGATGCACCAGCAGCGGAAGTGCAAGCCGAAGCCGCCCCGGTTACCGATGCGGCGGCCGATGACGCTTCCGCTGCAGAAAGTTCGGCGCCTGAAGAGGCGCCTGCATCCGAAGCCGAGGAGAAGGCTGAATAGGATCGAAATCAGTTTGGTTCAGCGGGTCCGATGTTTACCGGCTGAACTTAAAAGCCGTACTCAAGGAAAACGAGCCGGGTGATTTGTCAGGTCGCCTGTGCTGCTCGGACCAAAATGACGGAGATGCAACCTGTTATTTTCGGTCCCGTGGGTTCTACCGGCTGACACTCAACCGGATCGTCGGCCAAACGCCGCGGTCCATAACACAGAACCCTATAGGAGATAGTTAAAAAGTCATGGCAATCACAAAAGACGATGTAGTCGAATATTTGAAGGCAATGACGCTTCTGGAAGCGTCGGAGCTGGTAAAGGAACTCGAAGAGGTATTTGGAGTTTCGGCAGCCGCCGCTGCTGCGCCTGTAATGGTCGCAGCCGCCGGTGCCGGAGCAGGCGACGGTGCGGCCGCGGCCGAGGAAAAGGATTCCTTTGACGTGATCCTTTCGGCTGCCGGCGGTAACAAGATCGCGGTGATCAAGGTCGTTCGCGAGATTGTTTCGGGTCTCGGCCTCAAGGAAGCCAAGGATCTGGTCGACGGAGCTCCGAAGGCCCTCAAAGAAGGCGTCTCGAAAGATGAGGCCGAGGAGATCAAGACCAAGCTTACCGAAGCCGGAGCCACGGTCGAGGTCAAATAGGCCGCTCAAAATATGGGTGGTTCGGACTGGATGCGGACCACCCTTCTCAGAATTTGCTTCTTGTAACAGTTGCTGTTACACTTAGTGATAGGCTACGGGAACAATCTGCCCATAGGCTCGCTGCAGGAAGCGGGCGGATCTCGGTAAATACGGGGTCAGAAGCGTTTTTGCGGGCAGTTTGACCTGAGATCAAACGGAGAGTAGGTGTCTCTTTCGACACTCTCGTACAATTCATTAGGCAAGCATTAGCTGCTTAAAAAGCGGTCAGGGTATGGTTTACCCTCGGCCGCATTTGCTGTCTTTAACTTTGGGCCGGGCTCTTATGAGAGCTGTTTACACGGGCATCCTAGCAACAATCGGCACATAAAGCAATAGCTATTTTATCGGCTTTTCATCGGGGCATTCAAAGAATATGATCAACAATCCGCTTCAAAACAATACGGTCGGGCTTGGAAAACGAACCAGCCAATCACCCGAGCGTGTGGATTTCTCCAAAATCTATACCTCGGCTCAGATCCCGAATCTGATCGAGGTCCAGCGTGAATCTTACAACCGCTTTCTTCAGATGGACCTGATCCCGGAAGAGCGAGACTCGATCGGACTCCAATCCGTATTCGGCTCGATCTTCCCGGTTTCCGATTTTCGTGAGACCGCGACGCTCGAGTTCGTCGAATATCAGATCGGAAACTGGCAGTGCAAGTGCGGAAATCTGGAAGGACTCGAACATCTGCGTGCGAATTGCAAGAACTGCGGCTCGAAGATAAAGGTCGATCCTTTCAATCCGGCCGAGGTGCTGTGTAACAACTGCGGCACATTCAACTCGGTCAGGCCAAAGCTTTGCCCGAACTGCGGCGAGCCTGTCGGCCTCAAGCACAAGCACGATCAGCAGGAGTGTCAGGAACGCGGAATGTCTTACAGCGTCCCGCTCAAGGTAAAGATACGGCTAACGGTCTTCGATAAAGACCCGGAGACCAATGTCTCGACCATCCGCGATATCAAGGAAGAGGACGTGTTCTTCGGCGAGATACCGCTGATGACCGATAACGGGACATTCATCATCAACGGCACCGAGCGGGTGATCGTTTCACAGCTCCACCGTTCGCCCGGCGTCTTCTTTAAAGGTGACCGCGACGAATATCTGGCCAAGATCATTCCCTATCGCGGCTCGTGGGTAGAATTCGAATTCGACCAGAAAGGGATACTGCATGCCCGCCTGGGCAAGCGAAAGATCCTTGCGACGATCTTCCTTCGGGCTCTAGGACTGTGGCTCTCTCCGCAGATCGATATGAAGACCGTGGGCGACAACATTCTCGAAGAGGTCGTGAAGGGAGCCGAATATCCAAACGCCGAGATCCTCAAGCTCTTCTACACCACCGACGAGGTCGAGGTCGAAAAAGGAAAGGTTTATCTGAAGGTAAAGGAATCCGGTGAAACGAATCTCGCCGGGATGCGTGCCGAGGAGACGATCAAGGACAAGAAGGAAGAGATCACAAAAACCGGTAAAAAGGTAACCAAGGCCGCTCTCGCCGACCTGCGTTCGATGAAGGTCCCGCGGGTCGAGATATCGACCGCGGATCTAGAGGGAGCCTTTGCTCTGGATGACATCGTAAATACAGAGACCGGCGAGGTCATCGTCGAATCGAACGGCGAGATCGCATCGGGCAAGCTGCAGCAGTTGATCGAAGAGGGCGTCAGCGGCTTCAAGGTATTTTTTCCAAAGAATGACCGTATCGGCGAGGTCATTTCGGCTACGCTTCGCAAGGACGCGATCGCTAAGCCGGTGGACGCGCTGCTCGAGATCTACCGCAAGATGCGTCCCGGTGATCCGCCGACCGTTCCGACGGCTTACCATCTGCTTGAAGGGATGTTTTTCGACGCTCGCCGATTCGACCTCTCGCGTGTCGGCCGGCTGAAATTCAACATTAAGATGGGAAGGCCTGAAAAGGACCGCATCAACGATCCCCTTCTGGCCCCGACAGACTTCATCGAAGTGGTCAATTACCTGCTTAGGATGAAGCGGGACAGCGAGCATTTCTTTCAGGATGATATCGACCACCTTGGCAACCGCCGCGTGCGTGCCGTCGGTGAATTGCTCGAGAATCAGTTCCGGATCGGGCTCGAAAGAATGGAACGAGCGATCAAGGAGAAGATGTCCATCCAGCAGGATATGTTCACCACGATGCCGCGCGACCTTGTGAATGCAAAACCCGTCACGGCCGCCGTACGCGAATTCTTTGGGTCGTCGCAGCTTTCGCAGTTCATGGATCAGACAAATCCGCTCTCCGAGATCACGCACAAACGACGCCTTTCGGCCCTAGGGCCGGGCGGGCTCTCGCGTGAGCGTGCCGGATTTGAGGTTCGCGACGTCCACCCAACTCACTACGGCCGCATCTGCCCCATCGAGACACCTGAGGGCCCGAATATCGGACTCATCTCATCGCTCTCGTGCTTTGCCCGTATCAACGAGTATGGATTTATCGAGTCACCGTATCGAAGGGTCGTGGACGGCCGCGTGATCGAGTACGTGAAGATCCACAACGGCGGTGATACCAGCTTTAAGCCAAACGAACACGTCCCGCAGGAAGATGTGGAAAAGGCCAATCGTAAGGTGGCCAAGGAAGGCGGCAAGATCGCCGAATTCGAACCGTATCCGTTCTATCTGACCGCGTGGGAAGAGGACAAATGGATCATCGGACAGGCGAACATTGAGCTTGATCCGAAAGGCCATTTGGTCAATGAGCGAAACGCGGCCCGTCAAAAGGGTGAGTTCATTACCGCCGACCGGGCAGACATACAGTACATGGACGTATCGCCGAAGCAGTTGGTCTCGGTGGCCGCATCGCTGATCCCGTTCCTTGAGAACGATGACGCTAACCGTGCGCTCATGGGATCGAACATGCAGCGCCAATCAGTGCCGCTTCTCAGGGCCGAAGCACCCTACGTCGGTACCGGTATGGAGAAGATCGCGGCTCGGGATTCCGGTGCTGTGGTGATCGCAAAGCGAAACGGCGTCGTCGATTACGTCGATTCCGAGCGGATCATCGTCAAGGCGGACCATCAGGTCGACGGCACGATATCTCGCGAGGTGACCGCCGACATTTATTCGCTGGTCAAGTTCAAGCGTTCTAACCAGAACACCTGCATCAACCAGCGTCCCATCGTCTCGGTGGGAGAGCACGTCCGGAAAGGTCAGGTTATCGCCGATGGCCCCTGCACCGATAAAGGCGAGCTTGCATTGGGCCGAAACGTGTTGGTTGCATTTATGCCGTGGCGTGGCTACAACTTCGAAGATGCCATTTTGGTTTCCGAGCGCCTCGTAAAGGACGATTTCTATACTTCGATCCACATCGAAGAACTGGAGATCGAGGCTCGCGACACAAAGCTTGGGCCCGAGGAGATCACCCGCGACATCCCGAACGTGGGCGAAAATATGCTCCGCGATCTGGACGAGTCCGGCATCATTCGGATCGGTGCCCAGGTAAAGCCCGGGTCGATCCTCGTCGGAAAGGTCACGCCAAAG
>JAJNPX010000273.1 GCA_021155145.1 Acidisarcina sp.
TCAGGAGGGCGAAGGCGGGATCGCCGAGGCCCTGAGCCTGGTCGAGCATTTTGCCGACGGACAGCCGATCTGTGTCGTGCTCGGCGACAACATCGTCGAAAAGAACATTCGCTCAGCGGCGGACGACTATCGAAGGCAGACCGCCGGCGCCAAGATCCTTCTGAAAAAGGTTGATGACCCGCATCGATACGGCGTCCCGACATTTGAGCAGGATCGGGTCGTAGCTATCGAGGAGAAGCCCGCTGACCCCAAGTCGGACTATGCCGTCATCGGCATCTATTTCTACGACCAGACAGTCTTTGACGTTATTCGTACGCTCGTCCCCTCGGGCCGCGGCGAGTTGGAGATCACGGACGTCAACAATCATTACATCGCGCGCGGCGAAATGACGTGGAGCGAACTCGACGGCTGGTGGTCCGATGCCGGCACGTTCGAAAGCCTTTTGAAAGCTTCGAATCTAGTTGCAGAGACGGGCGCGAACAAGTTGTGACGCCCTCGTAGTACGCGCGCTTTTACATCCCGATGAAGGTAGTTCGGATCATTGCAAGGCTAAACGTCGGCGGCCCGGCGCGCCACGTTGTTTGGCTCACCGAGGCCCTGCAGGGCGATGGCTACGAAACGACCCTCATCGCCGGCCGGGTACCCGAGGGCGAAGAGGACATGGCATATTTCGCATCCGAGCGCGGGGTCGAGCCGCTCTATATCCAGGAAATGAGCCGGGAACTTTCGCCAAAGGATGCGATCTCGCTCTTCAAGGTACTGCGGGCCATCAGGCGTGAGAAGCCCGACATCATCCATACGCACACCGCCAAGGCCGGCACGGTCGGCCGCACCGCCGCATTCATCTACCGGTGGTTCACGTGGGGTTCTCTGATCGGCCGGCCCCGCAACGTAAGGGTGATACACACTTTCCACGGCCACGTCTTTCACAGCTACTACGGCGCCCTGAAAACGCGGCTTTTCGTGCTGATCGAAAAGATCCTGGCCCGCGCCGCTACCGACAAGATCGTCGTGATCACGGGGCAGCAGTTTCGCGAGATCTGCGAAGGAACGGGCGTCGGCCGACGCGAGCAGTTCGACGTGATACCGCTTGGTATCGACCTTGCCGATCTGGCACCGAATGAGGAAAAGCGTGAAGAGTTTCGAAGGGAAGTTGCCGCCGACGGCCATACGTTCGTCGTTGGTTTCGTCGGCCGCCTGACGGAGATCAAGAACATCCCTCTCCTTCTGGAGTCTGCAAAGATCGTTCTCGATTCGGAAGGCGTGCCGGCCGTCCGCTTTGTGATAATCGGAGACGGCCATCTTCGCGCGGCTCTCCGATCAGCGGCGGCCGAACTCGGCATCCGGGCAAGCGTGAACTTCGTCGGCAATCGGGACGATCTCGACCGCGTCTATTCCGGCCTCGATTGTGTAGCCCTGACCTCGCTCAATGAGGGGACGCCGCTTTCGCTGATCGAGGCGATGGCCGCCGGCAAACCCGTCATCGCTACATCGGTCGGCGGCGTCGTCGATCTCCTGGGCGATGCGGTCGAGGACCTGCAGGGCTTTACCCTCTGTGAGCGGGGGATCTCGGTCCGATCCGGGGATGCTGCCGGTTTTGCTAAAGGCTTGATTTATCTCGCAAAAAATGAAAGATTACGGCTTGACCTGGGTGCGGCGGGCCACGAATTTGCGAATCAGGTATATGGGAAAGAACGGCTTATCGAGGATATTAAGTCGCTCTATTCCCGTTCGTTCGAGAGTTGACCTCTGATCAGGGCGATTCCCATCTTCGTTGTCGTACCCCAGTCGATCTGCCGCGTCCTGCGAAAATATGCTTCTGTTACTCGCAAATCCGCTGTTTGCCGGTGCCGTCTCCGTTCTGCTTGCCGTCGCATTTACCTGGGCCGTGCGTGGTTTTGCGCATCGGGTCGGGCAGGTGGCCACGCCGAGATCCGACCGCTGGCATAAGCGGCCAACGGCCATGCTCGGCGGTGTCGGGATATTTCTCGCGACCGTCGCCGGCTATCTTATCTTCGTACCTAAATCGCCCGAGTCGGTGATCGTTCTTTCGGCGAGTGCCTGGCTGTTCTTTGTCGGGCTCGTTGACGACCTTTACAACATAAAGCCCTACCAAAAGCTCTTTGGGCAGCTCATCGGTGCGATCTTCGTCGTCGGGTTCGGCCTCACGCTCCCGCTCACGGGCAACGAGCTGATCGATATCTGGATAACGGTCTTCTGGATCGTCGGCATCACGAATGCCATCAATCTGCTCGATAACATGGACGGGCTCGCGGCCGGCATCACGGCCATCGCGTCCGCGTCGCTCGCCTACAGCCTTTACATCAACGGGCAAACTTCCGAGCTTTTGCTCGTTTCTGTTTTCATAGGTTCGCTGATAGGGTTTCTTTTCTTCAACCGCAATCCGGCCTCGATCTTCATGGGCGACTGCGGCTCGATGTTCATCGGGTTCGTTCTCTCGGCATCGGTCCTGATGGGGCAGGCGGGCGGCCGCTCGCGCGGCGTTTTTACCATCCTTGCGGTGCCGGTACTTATCCTGTTCGTTCCTATTTTCGACACGACCTTTGTGACCGTCCTGCGAAAGCTCTGGGGCCGCAAGGCCTCGCAGGGCGGGCGCGACCACACGTCGCACCGGTTAGTCGCCCTCGGGCTGTCTGAGCGGTCTGCGGTTCTCATGCTGTACGGGTTTGCGTGTGTCGCCGGCGCGCTCTCCATTGCGGTCGCGGAATTGCCGCTGATCCGCAGTTTCGCCCTGATCGGCCTCTTTATCGTTGTGCTGACCATAATCGGAGTCTATCTTTCCAAGGTCAAGGTCTACGACGAGACCGACGAAGAGCTTGCGGTCTCGAACAACGCGGCTTTCGCGTTTCTCCTTAACATCTCCCACAAACGCCGGATCTTCGAGGTCATCCTCGACGTTTTCCTCATCACGGTCTGCTACTACGGCGCGTACGTCTTCTTGTTCGGCTCGTTCGAGCAGAGCGGCAATTGGGAACTCTTTCTCACGACGCTGCCGCTGCTGGTCGTGCTAAAGCTCTTTGCGTTCTTCTTCGCGGGCGTGTACCGCGGGCTCTGGCGGTACACAAGCATCGGTGATATTTTTACCTACGCGAAGGGCGTTGTGGTTGGGTCCGTACTGAGCATCGTGGCGATCCTCCTGCTCTACCGGTTTCAGAATTTCTCGCGGGCCGTCTTTATGCTCGATGCGATCCTGCTTCTTTGCGCGGTCGTCGGCAGCCGCATGGCGTTTCGCCTGATCAGAGAGATGATACCGCTGCCGCATCAGGGAGCGGGCCGGAGAGTGATGATATTCGGCGCGGGCGACGGCGGGGAGATGCTGCTCCGCGAACTGCGGAAAAACCCTGAGTGGAACTACAGCCCGGTCGCATTTCTTGACGACGATCCGCTTAAGAAGGATAAGGTCATAAACGGCATCAAGGTCTTCGACGCGAACGGTTCGCTGGCCACGGTCTGCCGCGACCTGAACATACAAGAGATCCTCATCTCCTCAAAAAAGATCAAGCCCGCATCCATAAAGCGCCTGCGTGATCTCTGCCGCGAATCTGAGATGCGCCTGATGCGGGCCGAGATAAAGATCGAGCCGATCGAGTTCGAATAGGTTCCAAGAATTTGTAAATGCCGGTTCAGGTCATATCCATCCCATCTCCCTATCGCCATATCGTCTTTGCGGCGGGCGCGCTGGCCCTCGTTGCCGGGTGCATCTATTCTGCCGCGATCGGATTTGCAAATACGATCGCCCGAAACTCTGACGCGGTCGAGTTGTCGGAATTCGCGGTCGAGGCCTCAGGCGGCGATCCGCAGGCACATTATGCCTATGCGGCCGACCTCGAACGAACATTCGATCCGGCAAACATCGAGCGGTCGCTCACCGAGTATGAGAGGGCGGCCGCGCTCTCGCCGAACAACTTCATCTATTGGCTCGGTCTCGGCCAGGCCCGCGAACGTGCCGGCGAACGGGCCGAGGCGGAACAGGCTTTCCGTGCCGCACTTCGCCTCGCACCGAACTACGCACGAACTCGCTGGGCGCTCGGCAACAACCTGGTTCGCCAGGGAAAGATCGACGAAGGAATGGAATTGATCCGCGGTGCAGTCGATCAGGACGCAGCATATACGGCCCCGGCGGTCATCGCCGCCCTGCAGGCCTTCGATGGCGATACCCGCCGCGCGGTCGAGGCTCTCGGTTCGACGCCGCAGGCCGCTGCCGAGGCCGCAAAACAGCTTGCCGGACAAGAGCGTTACGATGAGGCCGCCGCAACGTGGCAGAGCATCGACCCTGAAGCGAGACGATCTGAGAAGATCGCAGACGCCGGGAAGGAGATCCTTGCGAAATTCATCGGGGCAAAGCGATTTCGCGACGCTGCTGCGGTCGCGGCCGATGTATCAGCTGAAAATGGGATCGGATACGCGACCGGTACCATTTCCAACGGCGGATTCGAGTCCGGCGTCTCTCTCCAGGGCGCCGGGCCGTTCGCCTGGCAGATAGGGCAGGGCGTCTACCCGCAGATCGCGCTGGTCGAGCGTGACCCGAGCGAGGGGAGATTTTCGCTCGCGGTGATCTTTAATGTCCCGACCGATCTCGGATCCCGCACGATAAGCAAATTGGCACCGGTGGAGCCGGGCCGTTCGTACGA
>JAJNPX010000278.1 GCA_021155145.1 Acidisarcina sp.
GAATAAAGCAAGATTATGAATGACGCCAAACTAAAACTCGACGAAGGCGATCTAAAGGGAGCCGTAGAGGCTGCCATCAATCTCGTCAAAACCAATCCGACGAATGTGGCCGCCCGTACATTCCTATTTGAGCTGTCGTGCTTTTCAGGCGAATGGGAGCGAGCCGAAAAGCAGCTCGATACGATCGGCCATCAGGATGCCGGCGCGGCCATCGGCAGCCTGATCTATCGGCAGAATTTCAAGGCCGAACGCGACAGGATCAACCTCTTCGAGCACAGCTCGCGGCCCGAGAATGCGATGAAGTTTCCCGACTATGTGGAGGACCTTCTGCGGGCCGTGGATCTTAACCGGCGGGGCGAGATCGCCGAGACAAGATCGCTGCTCGACGACATCGAGGAACGGCGTCCGGCATTTTCGGTTACGGTCAACGGCGAGGGCTTTAGCGACATTCGCGACTATAACGACCTGACGATGTGTGTTTTTGAGGTCTTTATCAAGGACAACTATATCTGGCTTCCCTTTGAGCAGGTCGTATCGATCGAGTTTCTCGAGCGAAGATCGCTCCGCGACGTCTATTGGCCTCAGGCAAAGGTCGAGATGACCAACGGCACCACCGGCGAGATGTTCTTCCCGTCGTTGTACGTCAACTCCTGGAAGAATTCGGACGACCGTGTCCGCCTCGGCCGCAGTGTAGATTGGCGCGATGCCGGGAACGATCTTTTCGTAGGAGAAGGTATGCGGATCTTCTGGATGGACGGAAAGGACAAGGCATTGACCGACATAAACACCATCGTGTTTAACAGGGAATGAACGGTTTAAGAATCTAGGTGCTTTATTTTTGGTTTTCGGTTATGATATGGGCGTTCCCAACAACTTTGTCACCCTGGCCCATCGCATAAGGATATTTAGGAGTGCGTTTGATGAGTGAAGAACTCCAAAAACCGCCCGTCGTGGATTTCGACGCCCTGCTCAACCCGATCTCGGAAGAATCTCCGTCGGGTGAGTATATGCGCTACGGTACGCTTTACAGCGATATTACCGAAGCCCGGCGGTCAGACGACAACCTCAACCAGGGCGATTGGCAGACGGAATTGAAGGTGGCCGATTACCGGCGGGTCATAGACCTCGCCACCGAGGCCCTTTCGAAGCAGACCAAGGACATACAGGTCGCCGCGTGGCTGTCGGAATCGCTCGCCATGCAGTACGGGTTTGCCGGTGTGCGGGACGGCATGAGGCTCGTGAAGCTCCTTTTGTACGACTATTGGGGCACGCTCCATCCCGAGATCGAGGACGGAGATATGGAGGGCCGGGCCAATGCCATCTCTTGGATGGACGCCCAACTCGCCTTCGCGGTCAAAAAATGCCCGATAACGCAGGGCCCTGGCTACAGCTTTTTCGATTGGGAAGACGCCAAGCGCTTCAGTATGCCGGACAACTTCGACTCGCTCGATTCCGAGGCCCAGGAGCGGATACGGGCCGCCCAGGCACGGGCCGAGAGCGAGGGTCGCATCAACGGCGACAAGTGGAAGGCCGCCAGGGCGCAGACCCGCCGGAAGTTTTGCGAGGAAACGAACTTTGCGATCGAAGAGTGCTGGGAGGAATACAAGGCCCTTAACCAGCAGATCGAGGAATGTTTCGACCGCAATCAAATGCCCGGCATGGGCCAGCTTAGCAAGGCCCTGGATGAGGTCCACACCCAGGTCAAGAAGATCCTTGCCGACAAGCGTGCCGAGGAGCCCGACCCTTCCGACGTCGAAGAATACGACAATGGCGAGGTGGACGAATCCGGCCAGCCCCGCACCGGCGGGGGCGGGACGGTCGCGGGCCGCGCCGACGCGCTCAGAAAGCTTTCGGAGATCGCCGCTTATTTTCAGCGAACCGAGCCGCACAGCCCGGTCGCATATCTTGTTCAGCGGGCCGTCAAGTGGGGAAATATGCCGCTCGATTCGTGGCTGCAGGACGTTATCAAGGATGAGAACGTGCTCGGCCACCTGAGGGAAACCCTCGGCGTAGCATCGGATCATTCGGTAAGTTACGATTCAGGGTCCTATGACTCGGGCGGGTATGAGAGTACGGAATCGACGGAGGAAACGACGGCGTCGTCGGATGACTGGTAATTCATTCAATACGTCATGACCATTAATTAATTTAAGGAGCAAAGAGAAAGATGCCAACAAAAGAAAGTTTACAGCACAAGATCGATCGCGTCAGGCCGCCTCGCGTTCAGATCACATATGATGTGGAGGTCGGCGGAGCGATCGAACTGAAGGAACTTCCGTTCGTCGTTGGCGTAATGGGCGACTTTGTCGGAAAGCCGGAGGAACCGCTCCCCGCGTTCAAGAATAGAAAGTTCGTCGAGGTCGATCCTGACAATTTCGATCAGGTATTGGCGGGTATGTCGCCGCGGCTGGCGTTCACGACCGAGAACAAACTCCAGGACGACGGCAGCAAGATGGGCATTGAGCTGAAGTTCAAATCCATCGAGGATTTCGAGCCGGATCAGATCGTTCAACAGGTCGAGCCGCTTCGCAAGCTTGTCGAGGCAAGGGCGAAACTCTCTGACCTGCGCTCCAAGATGGACGGGAACGAGAAGCTCGAATCGATGCTCGAAGACATTATCTCGAACGCCGATAAACAAAAGGAATTGAGCGACGCACTCGGCATCAACGCCGAACAGGAGGGTTAGGAAAATGGCTAAAACAAAAGAAGAAGCGGCCCCGCAAGCAGTCGAAACCCAGGAAGAGGTCAGTCTTCTTGATCAGATCCTGACCGAGGGCAGGCTGGCGCGGGATGACTACCAAAAGGAACAGGCAAAGGACATGATCGGCGAATTCGTCAGTCAGGTCATGAGCGGGACTTTGACGATGTCAAAGAATATGGACCTCGCGATCAACTCCCGCATCGCCGAGATCGATCGTCTGCTGTCGGCACAGCTGAACGAGATAATGCACCACGAGGACTTTCAGAAACTCGAAGGTTCGTGGCGTGGACTGCATTACCTCGTAAAGAACAGCCTCACCGGCCCGCAGCTCAAGATCAGGGTGATGAACATCACGAAGAAGGACCTGTTGAAGGACTTCGAACGTGCTTTGGAATTCGACCAATCGACGCTCTTTAAGAAGATCTACGAAGAAGAGTACGGTACGTTCGGCGGTGCTCCGTTCGGTGCTCTGATCGGGGACTTTGAATTCGGAAATCACCCGCAGGACCTGGCTCTTCTCGAGCAGATCGCGGGCGTTGCGGCCGCAGCTCATGCTCCTTTTATCAGTGCTGCATCGGCCGGAATGTTCGGTTGGGACACTTATTCCGAAATGACCGAGGTCCGCGATATTTCCAAGATCTTCGACCGCACGGAATATATGAAATGGCGCAGCTTCCGGGAATCGGAGGATTCGCGTTACGTCGGCCTTACAATGCCGCACGTCCTTATGCGTCAGCCCTACGGCAATGCCACAAAACCGACCGAGACCTTCCGTTATGAGGAAGACGTCGATGGAAAGGACCACAAGAAATATCTGTGGGGCAATGCGGCCTACGCGATGGGTGCCCGCCTTACCGAGGCATTCTCGATGCACGGCTGGTGCGTGGCCATTCGCGGCGTCGAGGGCGGCGGACTCGTTCAGGGCCTTCCGACCCACACGTTCGCGACCGACGAAGGCGAGATCGCAATGAAGTGCCCGACCGAGGTCGCTATCACCGATCGCCGCGAGAAGGAATTTTCCGACAATGGATTCATTCCTCTCGTTCACTGCAAAGGTACGGATTACGCCGCGTTCTTCGCGACCCAGTCGGCGAACAAGGCTAAGAAGTATGATACGGATTCGGCCAATGCCAACGCACGCCTTTCCACTCAGCTTCAATACATCTTTGCGGTATCGCGATTCGCACACTATCTGAAAGCGATGATGCGCGATAAGGTCGGAAGCTTTATGTCGCAATCCGAGTGC
>JAJNPX010000280.1 GCA_021155145.1 Acidisarcina sp.
TGTCCAACAATCCGCAGAAGATCCAGGCCATCCGCGATGGCGGCATCGAGATCGTTGAACGCATCCCGATCGAATTCAAGCCGTCAAAGGACACCGAAAAATATCTGAGCGTAAAAAAATTTCGGATGGGACACTTCCTCAATTTGGTGAGTTAGCCGGAGCATCTGCAATTGCGTCGGCCGCGGCCCATGTGTCGAAAACGGCTTTCGCGATCCTTGCGATCACCCGCTCTCGCGTTCGCTCGTCCGCCGAAGAATCGCCGACAAAAACCGCAATGGCAACGTGCTTGCTGTTGGGCAGCGTGATGATGCCGACATCATTTGTTGCCGATGTTATGCCGTTCCTGGTCCCGCCGGTCCCGGTCTTGTGAGCGACGGGCGTTCCGGGCGGAAGCATGCTCTTCAGACGGTTAGGTGGATTGTTCGATTCGGTCATGTATTTGACGAGAAGTTCATAACTCTCCTTTGAATGTCGCGTGGACCGATTGATGTTCGGAGACGCGAGCCACAACGTATACAGCAATTCGTACGCGCCCCTTGGGGTAGTCCAGTTCTCATATTGCAGTTCCCAGTTCGCACCGAATTCCCGATGTGAGTGTTTCACTTTCATTTCACCAATGTCGATCAGATCCAGGAAGTCCTGAACTGCACTCGCACCGCCTGCCAGACGTTGCAAAACATCGGCTGCCGTACCATCGCTATCCGAGATCGCATATCGCAATAGTTGGCGAACCGATAGTTCCACACCGTCGGGGTTTCCGTCTCGGATCGGGGAGCGCATGTAAGAAGGGACAAAGTCATCCCGGCTGACAAAAACTTTCGTCTCAAGTTGAAAAGGATCCGTTCGTCCCTGCTCTCTATCGATATCGATCTTGTTCAGCACGGTCATCGCGATCGGCAGCTTGACGACGCTCTGCATCGCGAATCGCTCGTCCGCGTTCAACAAAACCTCCTTGTTATCTTCTTCATCATCCAAAACTGACGCATAAACGCCGACTTTCCCCTTTGCATCTTTCGCGATCGCAGCGATCTGCTTGTGTAGTTCCTGGTCCTCCTTTGGAGCTTTAGGCGTCGGTGTCGTTTCAGTGACCTGCGTAGTAACGACCTCATTCGAGATCGGTCGGCCCGCGCAACCAATAAGCAGAATGAAAACTAAGGTGATCGATAAAGTACAGAGCTTCATTTAAGACCTGCAAAAATCCAGCAACTGATAACGGGCGAGCGCTCGCAAATTCTCATTGTCAAAACGAACGCTATGCGAAAACACTACGGGCAAATTTTACCTTGATGGCTTTGATCGTACGATCTTTGATAGGCCATCAAGACCGACGCCGGTCGCAAGCAAGCCGCGGATAAGCAAATCGATACTTACTGTCGAATCGGCAGCCTCCATTTTTGCGATCCTTGATTGACTTGATCTGATCGTCTCTGCCATCTTGGCTTGCGACCATCCAAGCGCAGCACGGCGAGATCTCAACGCGTTGCTCAATCGGACCCGAAGTTCAACGATCGAGGCCTCATCGGGTGTTAACCCGAGAAACTCTTCAGCCGAACCGATCTTCCACCCGGCCCTTATTAGTCGATCCTTCTTTTGCCTATCCATTTCTTAACTTTCTCTTAACTTTCGTTCAGCCCATCTCGGCATCGTATCGTATCAGGCGATCCCTGCAGGTTTCGATGACAGATCTCGGCGTCTGCTGAGTCTTCTTGCGAAACACTTCAAGAATGATGATCCCATCCGGGTCGATCCGATAAACGATTCGCCAAGTCGAATCCCTATCCCGGATCCTAAGTTCGTGGCATCTTTTTCGATGCTTGGCATCGGTCTCGAATGCGGCATCTGGAGCTGCTCCCCTTGCTGAAGTTTGCGCAAGAGAAAACCAGCCTCAATTCGAGCAGCTGATGACAAAGGAGGCGTTTTAACTTCCCCACCAAGCCATACCAATACCTTATCGGACGATCCTTTCGCCTCCACCATACTATGTCAGATATGACATATAATGTCAATCCTGATCCGGTTTTGATATCTAGTTTAAGAGAGTCCCGTAAATCCCAAGGTTCAGGGAATAGACCGAATCGTTCGTGGCGACGACCATCTCACCATTTCGTGTGAAGCACAGCCCCACGACGTTGGCGCCAGCAAGAAAATGCTCGATCTGACGCGATTCCGGGTCGATCCTAACGATCCCGTGGCGTCCGCCAAAACAGGCGGCAACGTACAGATCGCCCTCCCTGTCGAACGCAAGGCCTTGCGGGCGGCCGAGCCCGCGGGCCCAGGTCTCAACGCCGCCGTGGCCATCGATGGCATAGACGGCATCGTGGCTGGCAAATCCCGGCGAGGTGACAAAAAGCCTTTGGTCCGGCCCGAAGGCCATATGAAATGCCGCTACCGACGGTTCCACCTTCGCAAATTCCGAGGCTCTGCCCTCTTCGCTGACGCGATAGACCGTGCCGGAGCGGTCGCCGACGTACATCTGTCCGTTGCGATCAAAGGCCAGGCCGGTCGCTATGCCGAGTTCCGAGGCAACGACGACGGCCCTCTCGCCCCGCTCGATACGGGCCACCGTGCCCTCGGCGCGGTTCGTGACATACATCGACCCGCCCGGCCCAAAGGCGATGGACGTCGGGTTCATTATCTCGACCGGCAGTTCATCGAGAAATCCTTCGGTCTCGAGCCTGTAAAGCGTATGCGGGAGCGCCTGGCCGCGGCTGCCCGATCTGGTAAGGATCAGCGCGTCATCCGAAGGGTCGATCGCGGGGTTCGCGACAATATGCATCTCGTCGGCGAGCAGCTTTCCGAGCGTCAGGACGAATCCGTTGCTCTCGCCCAGTTCGGTCTCAAGCTGGACGACAGCCGACGAATCGTCACAGGCCGGAACGGTCGCCATGATGCGCTTCGACGAGGCCCCGATGATCTTGCAATTAAGCCCGTTAGCGAAGCACAAGAGGCGTCCGCTCGGGTCAAGCTGCAGCCCCTCGACCAATATCTCGATCTCGCCGCCCGGGATCGCCCGTTCGGGCCTGATTGCCGTTATTTTTACCGAATCACTCATTACGAAACAGTTATGAGTTTACGCTGAAGGCCAATCGCTGTCGAATTCGGTCAAATTGACTTGAGCGTTTGTCTATCCCTTTACCACTCTTCGGCGCTGGACTAAAATTCTTGAGGCGGACCTTATTTTACGGCCATCCGCAATAAGCCGTTCGAGCCGCTCCATTCTTTACCTTCGTTAGCCGGCATCTTACACGTTTCCCCACCTGATATGCTTAATCGAATTGACGACCTTTTACGAATGGCCATGAGCTTCGGAGCCTCAGACCTCCACCTCCGTGCCGGTTCGACACCGGTCATCCGCGTCAACGGCGAACTAAAACCGCTCTCCGGGGTCACCAAGCTCAATCAGGACGAGACGCTTGAAATGGCATTCTCGATGATGTCGAATCGACAAAAACAGCATTTCAAAGAGGTTTTCGAAGTAGATCTGGGGTACGGCGTAACCGGCCTCGGCAGATTTCGCGTAAACATTTTTCAGCAGAGAAATTCGATCGGGATCGTGGCCCGCGTCATCTCGGACAACATCCGGAATTTCAACGATCTCGGGCTCCCGCCTGTGCTCAACAAGATCGCATCGGAAAATCGCGGCCTCATCCTCGTCACCGGCACGACCGGCTCAGGAAAATCCACGACCCTCGCCGCGATGGTCGACCAGATAAATCAACAGCGAAATTGCCACATTGTGACGATCGAGGACCCGATCGAGTTCCTTCACAAGGACAAGGAGTCGTATATTACGCAGCGTGAGGTCGATGTCGATACGCGCTCGTTCGCTGAGGCCTTGAGAGGCTCGCTTCGCCAGGATCCGGATGTGATCCTCGTAGGCGAAATGCGGGACCTCGAGACCATAGAAACCGCCCTGGTCGCGGCGGAGACCGGCCATCTCGTGCTTTCGACACTTCACACGCTGGACGCGGCCGAGACGCTGACCCGCATCATTTCGGCATTTCCGCCGTATCAGCAGAAATCCATCCGGATACAGCTCGCCGGACTGCTCAAGGCCGTCGTCTCGCAGCGGCTTATGAAATCGTCAAAGGGCAATAGCCGCGTCCCGGCGGTCGAGGTGCTGATATCTACACCGCTGATCCGCGATTACATCCTTCACGAGGAAAAGACCGGGTCGATACGTGATGTCATCGCCGCGGGCACGTCGCAGTACGGCATGCAGACCTTTGATCAATCCCTGTTCTATCTATATCAATCAGGCCTCGTCGCACTCGAGGAAGCACTTCGGGGAGCCACCAACCCGGACGAGTTCCGCCTCCGTCTCGCCGGTATCCAAAACACGACCGGCATGGCCAAAGAAGAGATGGAAAAAATGGGCGGAGTCTCAAATATCAGCAGCATGTTGACCCGCAATTGAGCCCGTTTATCGGAGTTAGTCTTACTGTTTCGGGTCCTCAACAGTAAATATCATCGCCGCCCGGTCCCCGGGTGGTTGTGGGCGAAGCCCGCGTTAAGCTCTGTGGTGCGGCGACCTCCCGTCGGCCCCGATCAACGCAAATCCCCGTTTTTCAAGCATTTTCGACGCCGAAACCTTGACAGAAAAGCGGTCGGGCGTGTAGATTTTAGTTTTATCTGGTCACGCAAATAGTCGTGTGTCCCACCACGAGGATCGAGCAGTTCTCGTTTCGAACGGGCATCGGTTTTTGCTGACCAACTATCGCAAACGCAAACACAAGTAAGGAAGTCGAAACAAAGTTGATGACAAACGACGTTACACAAGAGACCGAAGAGGCGAAAACCGGCGAATCTTCGGTTGTGGCACCACAGGACAAAGCAGACGCGGCCGCTGCGGCACCGGTAAACACCGCGTCAGAACCCAGATCGGCACCCGCCGAGGAAGCCGGAGCTTCCGGCGAGTTCGATTTTGGAGCGATCCTCGAGCAATTCGAGCAGGAACAAACGATCTTTCACGCCGGCGAGCTGGTCGAAGGAAAGGTCGTCGGAGTTTCCGAACACGGGGTCATGGTCGACTTCGGGTATAAATCCGAAGGCGTGATCCCGGCCGAAGAATTCGACCAGCCCCTCGAATCCTCGGTTTCGGTCGGCGACACCATCGAGGCCGTTATCAAGAACCTCAGCGGTGAAGCACCGCCGACGCTTTCCAAGAACGATGCACTCGGCCGAAAAGTATGGACCGACCTCGAGGAAGCCTTTAAGAATGATGTTCCGGTTCGCGGAATGATAGTCGACAAGATCAAGGGCGGCCTGAAGGTCGACCTCGAAGGCATCGAGGCCTTTCTTCCGGGTTCGCAGATCGATTCGCGGCCGGTCGGCAATCTCGACCCGTACATCGGCACCGAGATCGAAGCCAAGATAATAAAGTTCAGCCGCCGCCGCAATAACATCGTTCTCTCGCGCAAGGTCATTACCGACCTTGAGATCAACGAGCAAAAGGCCGAGACGCTTGCCAGGATAGACGTTGGCTACATCGTCGAGGGAACCGTCAAGAACCTGACCGAATACGGCGCCTTTGTAGATATCGGCGGCATCGACGGACTGCTCCATGTTACGGATATGTCGTGGGGCCGCCTTCATCATCCGGGCGATATGTTCAAGGTCGGCGATCACGTCCAGGCAAAGGTGCTCAAGCTCGACCGTGAAAAAGAAAAGGTCTCGCTTGGGTTCAAGCAGCTCCAGCCCGATCCATGGTCGACCGTCATCGAGATGTACCCGGTCAATTCGCGGATCACCGGCAAAGTCTCTTCGGTCACGGATTACGGTATATTTGTCGAGCTCGAACCCGGCGTCGAAGGCCTCGTTCACGTCTCGGAGATCTCGTGGTCGAAGCGGTCGGCAAGCCCGAAGAGAATGTACAACAAGGGCGACGAGGTCGAGGTACAGGTGCTCGGCGTCGATACCGAGGAAAAACGGATCAGCCTCGGAATGAAGCAGCTGCAGGAAAATCCGTGGGATACCATCGGGGCACGTTACCCGGTCGGGACCAAGATCCGCGGCAAGGTCCGCAATATCACCGATTTTGGTGCGTTCGTCGAGATCGAGGATGGAATTGACGGCCTCGTCCACGTTTCGGACATCACCTGGGCCAAAAAGCTCAAGCACCCAAAGGAACTTCTCAAAAAGGACCAGGAGGTCGAGGCCGTCGTCACGAATATCGATGCTCGCGGCCAGCGGCTTTCGCTTTCGATGAAGGACCTCACGCCGAGCGCGTGGGAGAGCTTTGTCGCCACACACCGTCCGGGTGATGTGGTCCGCGGAAAGGTTTCCCGCTTCACAAGCTTTGGCGTATTCGTGGAGCTTGGCGAGGGCCTCGAAGGACTTTGCCATATTTCAGAGCTTTCCGACGAGCGTGTCGAACGCCCCGAGGATGTCGTCCAGCTCGGACAAGAGGCGGATTTCCGGATCCTCCGGATCGAGAACGTCGACCAGAAGATCGGCCTTTCGTACCGTGCCGTCGGCAAGGACGACGAGCCCGTTGTCGACAGCCGTATCTATTCGAGCGAGGCTAAAGGCGGCATGGCGAGCCTTGGCGAACTTGCCAATATTCTGAAGGACGAGCCGGCACAGGTAACTGAGCCCGAAATGACCAAGGAAGAAAGGGACGAAGCCAAGCGCCTCAGAAAAGAACAGGCCCGAAAGGAATATGAGGAAGCCGCGGCACGCGGAGCCGCTGCATCCGAAGACGTACCTGAAGCCGAGACCGTAACTGCTACGGAAGAGGCGGGATCCGAGCCCGCAACCGCTTCAGCCGAAGAGGCGGGATCCGAGCCCGCAACCGCTTCAACCGAAGAGGCGGTATCCGCTTCATCTGAAGAATCTGAGGCCGTTGAGACACCCGAGGCCGCATCAGAAGGCCCGGCCTCCGCCGAAACCG
>JAJNPX010000281.1 GCA_021155145.1 Acidisarcina sp.
CGTACCGCCGGCACCCAGATCAAGACGCTGACGTTGACAAAGGACGCCCTGCAGAAAGGGATAAAGCCCGGTGAGCGTGTCGTTTCGGACGCTCCGACGAAAGCAGGAAAGCTTGCTACCGATATCATTTCCGGCCGGGATGCACGCGGACGGCGGCCCGGCGAATTTCGCGGAACCCCGGGCGAGAGCAGCACGCCCCAGACGGTCTATACGCCGCCGGCGGATAACCGCAGACGCCCCGGGCGTTCGGGCGGCCGAAAGACACGAGGCGATGCCAAGGGCGGCCGATTTGCCGAGCGTGATTTTGATGCTCCGCGTCAGCGTACGATCGAAGAGCGGATCATCGAGCAGATCGGGCGTAAAGAATCCGACGAGTTCAAACAGGTCCGCCTTGTCGAAGGCGCTACGGTGCGTGAATACGCCGAGGCCCTGGGCATACCGCCGCGCGACATCGTTCAGCTTCTGATCAAAAAGGGCATTTTCGCGACGCTCAACCAACCGATCGGCGAGACGATGGCGACCGAACTCGGCATAGGCTTCGGTTTCGACGTGAGCTTTGTGCCATTTGAAGACATGGTCGTCGAGCAGGAGTTCGAGGAACTCATCGCCTCCGACTCTGACGATGTCGAAGAGACGAGGGCTCCGGTCGTGACCGTGATGGGGCATGTCGACCACGGTAAAACGTCCCTTCTGGACGCGATCCGGTCCGAGAACGTCGCCGAGGGTGAAGCGGGCGGCATAACGCAGCATATCGGAGCGTACAGCGTCTATGTTCCGGGCGGCGAGAATGGCGAACAGCGGCGAGTGGTATTCCTCGATACCCCGGGCCACGAGGCGTTCACGATGATGCGTGCCCGCGGTGCAAAGGCGACCGACGTTGTGATCCTCGTGGTCGCTGCCGACGACGGCGTAATGCCGCAGACGATCGAGGCGGTCGAGCACTCGAAGGCCGCAGGCGTGCCGATGATCGTCGCGATCAACAAGATCGACAAGCCCGATGCAAATCCGGACAAGGTCAAACAGGGACTTGCCGGCCTCGGGCTTCAGCCGGTCGATTGGGGCGGCGATGTCGAAATGGTGCCGGTCTCGGCAAAACAAAAACAAAATCTCGATACGCTTTTAGAGACGGTGCTGCTCCAGGCGGACATTCTCGAATTGAAGGCAAGCCCGACAAGGCGAGCCTCGGGCGTGGTCCTCGAGGCCAAGCTCGACAAGGGTCGCGGATCGGTCGCGACCGTGCTTGTCCAACAGGGAACGCTTCGCGTAGGCGATCCGTTCATTGTGGGCCAGTATTACGGAAAGGTCCGGGCGATGTTCTCCGACCGCGGTGAGATCGTCGAAGAGGCTCCGCCGGCGACACCGGTCGAGGTTCTCGGGCTGCAGGGCGTGCCGCAGGCGGGCGATTCGCTTCAGGTCGTTTCGGACATCGATCGGGCCCAGACCATTGCCGGACAGCGGCAGATGCAGGCCCGGCAAGCCGCGATGCTCAAGACGACCAAACGCGGTATCGAATCGCTCGGCCAGGCAGAGATCAAGGAACTGCTTGTCATTCTCAAGGCGGACGTGCAGGGCTCGGTCGAAGTGCTCAAGGGCACGCTCGAAAAGCTTTCGACCGAAAAGGTCAAGGTGCGCGTCATACGTGCCGGCGTCGGCGCGATCGCGGAATCGGATGTGCTTCTCGCCTCGGCCACACAGGCGGATGACGCCGCAACGGCGGTCGTGATCATCGGATTTAATGTGCGTCCCGAGGCTCGCGTGGCGGATATTGCCAAACAGGAAGATGTCGATATCCGGCTGCACTCGATCATCTATAAGGTGGAAGAGGAGATCAAGGCCGCGATGATCGGAATGCTCGACGCGATCGAGAAAGAGGTCATCCTTGGCAAGGCCGTTGTTCAGGAAACCTTTAAGGTCTCGCGTATCGGCACCATTGCCGGTTGCCGCGTGGTCGACGGACTGATCCGCCGGCAGGCAAAAGCACGGCTGATCAGAGACGGCGTGGTCGTTTGGGAGGGTGACATCGCAACGCTCAAGCGATTCAAGGACGACGTCAACGAGGTTCGCCAGGGATTCGAATGCGGTATCAGCCTGGTCAACTTCAACGACATCAAGCTCGAGGATGAGATCGAAGCGTTCATCATTGAGAAGATCGCTGCGACGGAATTGTAATGGCCCGACGACCTGAAAGACTTGCCGAAGCTCTTAAGGAAGAGATAAGCGAGGTCGTCGGTTTTGAATTGGACGATCCGCGTCTTGAGAGTGTGACCGTCACGGAAGTGGTGGTCGCGGACGACCTACGCGATGCGAAGGTCTTCGTTCTGGTGAACGGAAGCGAAGCGGATGTCACCGCGACGATGAAGGCGCTGCAGAGTGCAACGGTCTTTGTCAGGCAGCAGGTCGCGATGAATCTGAGCCTGCGCCACGTGCCGCACCTGCATTTTGCCAGAGATACGGCCGAAGAAAATGCCGCACGCATCAATTCCATTTTGGGAGAATTGACGGTCAGCGGCGAACTCGAAGATAAGGATGGAATAGGCGAATAGTTTGCAGAGTGTCGGCGCGAAGATCCGCCCCGGCCGCGATGCCAATACCGTAACGTGTTAAGTCAAGTAGTAGAGTTAATTGAAAATAAGCAGAAATTCGGGATCACTACCCACATCAAGCCCGATGGCGATGGTGTAGGTTCGTCCCTCGGACTGTGCTGGCTCCTGCGATCGCTCGGAAAGCAGGCCGAGGTGGTCGTCCGCGGCGATATCCCGCCCGCCTACCGGAGCCTTCCCGGAGCCTCAGACATACGTGACGTCGAAAAGATCGACACCGAGTATGATGCCGTTTTCGTGATCGAGTGTTCCGACCTCGAGCGCCCCGGCATCGCGGGCCTCGACCGCGAGTTTACCGTAAACATCGATCACCACGCGACGAGCGAACATTTTGGCACGGTGAATTGGATCGATTCCACGGCTTCGGCCGTCGGTGAGATGATCTACAACCTGGTCAAGGCGATCGGCGGACGCGTCACAAAAGAGATCGCCGAGTGCGTCTATATGGCGCTCGTTACCGACACCGGTTCTTTCCATTTTTCCAATACGACGGAGCGCACGCTCAAGGTCGCATCCGAACTGATCAAGGCCGGAGCAAAGCCCGCCGAGATATCAGAGGCCGTCTATAATAACTATCCGTGGTCGCGGATAGAACTGATGCGGCAGGTAATCTCGACCGTCAGGCGCGACGCGAGCGGCAAGGTCGCCTTTATGCGGCAGACCCTGAAGATGCGCGAAGAGGCCGGCGCCATCGACGGCGATAACAACGGTTTTGTTAATATCCCGCTCGCGGCGCGCGACATCCTCGCCACGGTCTATATGCGCGAGGTCGGGGACAATGTGTACCGCGTAAGCCTAAGGTCGAAGGGTGACATCAATGTCGCGAGGGTCGCTGAGCAATTCGGCGGAGGCGGGCATCGCAACGCCGCGGGACTTACGATCGAGGGCGACTGGGACGAAAAAGAGCAGGAGATAGTTGCATCCGTCCGCCAGGCGGTGGAAGAAGCCGAAGCTGTCTGGGCCGGAGATATAACGGTCTCTCCGGATGTTTTGTGAACCCAAGGCGCATCATCGAAAATAATTAGTAATGTGGGAATTACTAATTTCTAATTGCCTCTACCTGAACGCCCCATGGCCGAAACAAAAGAAAAACGCTACAAATGGCGGCGCGAAGATTATCGCGAAAATACGAAGGGACTGTTGATGGTCAATACCGGCGACGGGAAGGGCAAGACCACGGCGGCCCTCGGCGTTTTGGTGCGTGCGGCGGGACGCGGAATGCATTGCTGCCTGATCCAGTTCATGAAGGCGAAGACCGATCGCTACGGCGAGCACGAATCGCTCGACAAGCTCGGCATCGAGGTCCACACTATGGGCGACGGCTTCACGTGGGACACCAACGACAAGACGCAGGACATCAGGACCAGTGAGGAAACGTGGGATCTCTGTGTCCAAAAGATGCGGAGCGAAGAATACGACCTGCTCGTCTTTGATGAGCTTGTGTACGTGCTTGATTACAAGTTCCTCGACGTAAATGCCGTCATCGCCGAGATCAAGGCCGTCCGTGAGAAACAACCGCATCTGCATATCATTGCGACGGGTCGGAATGCTCCGCCGGAGCTGATCGAGGCCGCCGACCTTGTCACCGAAATGAAAGAGATCAAGCACCCGTTCCAAGCCGGCATTTATGCCCAGCAGGGGATCGAGTTCTAATTGCACAAGCCCGCGCCTTAGCAAGGGCGGTACGTCCAACTTGGCAGATTCGCCCTTACTAACGTGGGGGCCCCCTGCATCTTGAATGAAACAAGAGGTCGAAAAGCGAAAACCCGAAGGACTGCTCGATCACTTGGCGCTCGCGGTGACCACGTTCGGCGTTGGGTACTTGCCGATCGCGCCGGGAACGTGGGGTTCGATGGTCGGCGTCGGTATATACTTCGCCGTCACCCATCTGGTCGAGTCCTTTGCCCTCGCCTTTCGAAGCAATATAAGTGAATTCGGCTGGAATCCCTTTCTTTCATGGGTTCATTCGATCGTTTTGGTCACGTTCCTACTTTTCACGTTGCTCGGTATCTGGGCGGCGGGCCGCTCCACAGAGCTTTTCGGTGATCTCGATCCGTCTCAAGCCGTGGTCGATGAGGTCATCGGGCAGTTGATCGTTTTCGTATTCGTGCCGTTCGGCATTGGTTGGCCGTTCGTGCTTGCCGGTTTTCTGCTCTTTCGGCTCTTTGATATCTGGAAGCCCTTTCCGATCGATTCCCTGCAGGCATTGCCCGGCGGGATCGGTGTTTGTGCCGACGATATACTTGCGGGGGTTTACGCAGGTATTTGTCTATCCATCATCTACGCGGTTAGTCTTTCGATATGATCTACCATGTTTTGCCCGGCGATGCCCAGGTCGAGGAGTTTCGCAAGACAGGCCTCGAAGGCGAGTTGATCGTCTTCCGCGAGGCCCTGATCACCGGGCCGATCGATGCGGCCGACGTGAATGAGTTTTGGGACCGGCGTGCCCGCTTCGTTCTGGCCGAGTACGGCGAAGACGAGATCGAATACCACGAAAAGGTCGCTGACCGTATCGCCCGACTTTCCGATATCGAGAGCGGAGCCGACGTATCTCTCTGGTTCGAATACGAATTATTTTGTTCGGTGAATATGTGGTATTGCCTTGGGGCCCTTCAGGGCTCTGGTGCGCGTATCTTTCGTGTGGCTCCGATAAATGCCTCGCCTGACGATGTTTGGAAAGGATTCGGCTCGCACACGGCGAACGACCTGCTTGCCTGTTATGAGGCCCGCACGCAGTTTTCCGCCGAGGATATCGCAACCGGGGCAAAACTTTGGCGAGCCTATGCCGTGCGAGACAGCGAACAATTAAGAAGCCTCGGTGAGTACCGCTCGCCCTGCTTTCCGTTCCTGAAAGAAGTTTGTGAAGCGGCCGCGGAGATCGAAGATCGTCCGGCCGAGATAGTTCGAGAACTTCGGGCCGGCGGTCTCGCCACGCTCGAGGAGATTTTCCCCAGATTTCAGGAGCGGGCCGGCGTATATGGATTCAGCGACCTTCAGGTCGAAAAGCTTCTCGGCTCGCTCTGATCACGACATCTCGCTCTCGTCCATCGTGACCTTTCGATCCCCGATACCTTCGATCTTCTCCCTTTGGAATATCCATCCACGCCGCCAGAAATAGACGAGCAGCAAAATGGCGACCAACGCCATTACCGAAAGTGTCAAAAAATAGCCGTATTCCGACCGAAGCTCCGGCATATACTCAAAGTTCATTCCGTATATGCCGGCGATGAGCGAGAGCGGAAGCATGATCGCGGAAAGGACCGCGAGCGTTTTCATCACGTCGTTGGTTCGATTTGCAACGAC
>JAJNPX010000286.1 GCA_021155145.1 Acidisarcina sp.
GTTACGCGCCAACGAGAATTCGAGCGGCGCCCCCTTCTGAAAGACCGCTTCGAGAGCAGAATCAAAAAAAGCCTCGTCGAGACTTATCGTCACCTCGGCCTTTTGGGAAAACACCGACAACGGAGAACTTAGCAGCAGAAGTATCAATATGAGTTTGGGCGATTTCATGGTTTCTCCAATGTGGTATCGATGCCCGGACCTTTCCGCGCAGTTGCACGGTAGAGTTTGAAGAGATCAAATGCCGCTTCTCACAATGTCGTGAAGGCGGAGCAATCCGATACAGCGGCCAGAACCTTCGACCACGGGAAGGACGGATATCTGCGAAGGCCGATCTTCCATCAGACGCAGAGCATCGAAGGCAAGCATTTCCGGGGAAGCGGTTATAGGCGAGCGGGTCATCATCGATGTGGCTGTAAGCGTCCCGATCTGACCGGGCTCCGTTCGTTCGAGTGTTCGCCGCAGGTCTCCATCGGTTATGATCCCGATCAACTTCCCGGCCTCGTCGACGACGTTCACAGCTCCTAACGAGAACTTTGAGATGGACCTGATCACTTCCAGCCATCCTGCATTCTCGGTGATATCCGGACTCTCGTGCATCAGGCTATCGACCCGAAGGGTCAGTCGTTTTCCCAAACGCCCGGCCGGGTGATTCGCCGCAAAATCGGCTGCGGTGAGGCCGCGCGATTCCATCAAGGTCATCGCGAGTGCATCCCCAATGGCAAGTGCAACTGTAGTCGAAGCCGTAGGGGCAAGATTCAATGGACACGCCTCCTGACTGACGGATGCATCGAGAGCCACATCGGATTGCCGAGCCAACGAGGAATTAAGGTTACCCACTATCGAGATCAAGGCGACCTTACGTTGTTTCAGCGCCGGTACGATCGCAAGGATCTCGTCCGTCTCGCCAGAATTGCTCAACGCCAGGACAACATCTCCGCTGCGAACGATACCGAGGCTTCCGTGAAGGGCATCCGACGGATGAACGAAGATGGCGATCATACCGGTGCTCGTCAGTGTTTGGGCGATCTTTTGCGCGATCACCCCTGATTTTCCGACCCCGGTGACGATCACCTTTCCATCACAGCTTGCTATAAGACCGAGGGCTTTCTCAACATCGGCGGGTTCAAGCCGATCGGCGGCGGCCTCGATAGCTGCCGCCTCCAGGCGAAGTATCTCGGACACCTTCTCCACCGGACTTTGTGATCTGGCAGGTTCTTGCATTTACGAATTCTCTTTTGGGTAGGCTACGAACAGTTCGGCCGCGATCCACCACTTGTCTTTTCGAAGCTTCCATACCTGAACAAAATTTCCCTTCTCGATCTCGATGCCGGCATCGTCCAATATCGAATACGAGTTATATACGTATGCCATGTCAGGCGCCTCCACAAAACCCTTTCGTTTTGCGAACTTGATCCTCGGCCTGGTCTTCCCGAGATATTCGATGGCCGCCTTCTTGCCGAAAAATGGCTCCCGTCCGGGCCGCAACAAGATCGCATCGTCTGTGAGAAATGTCTTGTAAGCCTTTACTGAACCGACCTTTTCCACGGTCTCAAAGAAAGTCAACGAGGAATCGGCTGCGGAAATCTTGCTCTCATTTTTCTCGGTCCCGGAATCTGCGGGTGTCCGCCATTCGGTCGGGACAGCGGCCGGTTTGGAGTGGCTGACGCCGGCATCAAGGAGGGCTCGATATTCGCCGTTTCCCTGCTTCGACCATACCGAAAGGTAATGTCCGTAACCAATGTTGGGATCGTCCTTGCCATTGGGCCTGCGTATCGAATTCCCGATGCTGTACGCGAGCGTCCCGTTTGAGGAGACATCGATCCACACAGGGTTCCAGTTGAGCACTGTCGGTGCCGGCGGGCGCGACCTCCAAAACTCGCGGCCATTCACGATGTCGGGTACCAACATCACACCAAGTGGCGCCAGATACTCGATAAACCCAGCGTTTATCCCGTTCTTGGCTACCAACCGTTCGAATGCCTTCTCGGTCTTAAAGATCTCTTCCGCTGCGGCCGTCTGACCAAATGCTCCCCCAAAAAGACCGATCAAAACAAAAATTGCGCAGACAAACTTCATTGGCGGCATATTAACACATCGGACGACGATTTTTTTGATTCAGGTGGGATATTCGCTACCTCGTTTTCAGCAAAATGGATTACGATGAGCGTCAATTCTGATGACGTTCACAGATCATTTGGAGAAGCAAAAAGCATGGGATCAAAATTCACCATATATTTGAAGCAAAAAGGCGGCTCGACAGAGTCGGCCCAGAAGGCGATCGTCCATTTAAAGGATTATTTGGCAAGTGTGGTCGCAAAAAGTAAGACATTCGACAGTTCCGATGCGGTACTTGTCGATGAGAATACGACGCCGACGCTTTTGGATACCGATGTCGTCGTGTACCTCGTGCGGAGTACGTCGAAGAGCGTGATCGCAAAGAAAGGCGGCGATATCGCCATCGCGGAGGGGAGCACGATCCTCGGGCTTACCGACCTGAACCTTAAGATATGTGAGGTCTACTTTGACCGGCTTTATGAGGGCAGTGCCAAAGAATTATCGGGGGCCGTTTATCACGAAGCGGCTCATATAAAATCGAATACCGGAAATTCGATGCACAACAATCAGGACGGCTTCCTGAAGGGGTCACCCGACTATAACGGTACTCCGACCGACAAGAATAACGAATTTCTTGCCTCGCATCTGAGCAGAAAGGTCAGCATGAATGCAGGTTACTGACTTTCTTGCCCATTAGGGTTGAGGCCTAGCGCCTATTCGACCCGGACAAAGTCCGTACCCGTCCTGCCAAAGGTCTCCGGAGCATACATCTCCTCGGCCTTGGCAGGCGGGACAACGAATTGACCCGGCGTGGTCGCACGCGCGACGTAGGTATAATTGTAAACTCCCTCCCAGAGCAGTGAGCTGAATGCCTCCGCCCGCTCGTCGCGGAAGTTCTGGTGTTCGAACCAGTTCATTCGCCACCAATAATAATTCCGGCCAATTGAACGGCTCCCAACTTCAACTACCCCTGTGTTCCCGCCGCCCGTATCGGCCGGGATCGCCTCGGTCGTTGCGAGTTCGGGATTGAGGATCTCGAGCCCCGCAGGAAGCTGATCGACCAGAGCCACGTGATATCGGCGAGCCTGTGCGACCATTGTCAGCCGAATACGAACGCGTGCTCCAGACTTGATCGTCCACGAACCGTCGGCCTTCTGGACTACATCATCCTTGTTGTCCACCCCTTCGTACTTTCGCAGCACCGTGAACCCGTAATCGGCCGGTTCGAGCTTAAGATTCTTCGGCGCGTACTTCATGCCGATTCGGTAATAGAGACGCCCGACACCCTGTTTGTCTATCAGAAGATTCGAGGTACCGCCCTGCTCTACCAAGTAAGACATCGGAATGGCCAGCACGTTCGAATCGATCGAGCGTCCCTTGAATGTCTGCTCTCCCGCGTACGCGTTGCCCAGCCAGACTCGCGAGACGAAATCGGGCGTGACTTTCTCGAACGCATTGAAGTACTTGTCCATAGCGAGCAGGATGAAGACGTTCTCCTGCGTCGTTCCCCAGTGGCCTTTCTTTCGATGAGCCAGCAGGCCGCGGACAAGTTTCGGGATCAAGTCTTCGACGGGAGCGCGGACACTCTTGTCCGCGTCGCCGGTTCCTCCGGCGACACTTTTTGAACCCATAGATGAGTCTGAATTATTCGAGCCCTTTCGCGCCGAAGCGACGCTCATGCGGACAGGAGTGTCCGCGCTCCCTCTAAGCTTCACCATCGCTTCGAGCAGCACGCCATCCGCACGCCGGTTCGAGTGCATTATCAGCCATCCGCCGTCGCCGTAGTTGGTAACGAAATTCGCGGTCGATGCGGTCTCGGTCGTGCGGTTCAAAAGGAAGCGGACGATCTGATCGACTTCGGCAGTCGAGCCCTGGTCGTCAGCGATCACCGACAGCAGCCAGCCAAGAGCCTCAAACGGCATCTTGGTGTCGTACATCGCCGTGTCGCCGGTCGCGGACGCGACGCGTGCCTCGGCAAGCAGCTTCTTGGCCTTGGCAACGTCCTTGTCGCCCATCATATCGCGGACGTACAGGGCGTATGCCGAGACCGTCCAGCGGACCTGCGGCGACGACATATACCACTGGTCCTTCATATAGTTTTCGATGTTCTTCAAGTACGGCTTCGTCTTGTTGAGCATCTCGTCCGGCACCTTGTAACCCTTTGCCTTCGCAAGTGCGAGAGCGTGGGCGACGTGGATGGTCAGGAACGGATATTCGTACCGTTCGCGATCGCGTTTCCACAAACCGAAGCTGCCATCGTTGCGCTGACGCGATTGAAGGATCTCGATGTCGCGTGCGAACTGCCTGGCGAGTGCATCAGCGTCCGGCATATCCTTGGCTTTGAACGCCGAGAGCACGTCCTTCATCGCGGCGATCGAGATCATACGCGACGAGATCTGCTCGGAGCAGGCGTAGGGATAGTTCGTCAGATAGATGAACGCATCAGTCAATTCTTGAAGCTGCGTCGAGCTTGTCGTCACCTCGAGCCCGCCGAACTGCGGATAGACATCTCCCGGTGTTTGGACCGGCTGAATGATCGCTCCGTTATCCTCGGTCGTGCCGTAGGTCGCGAATGCCTCGGTAGTCGCGGGCGTCCATACCGGCAGCGAGATCTCCGCGGCATCGGCGAAAGAGCCTGAGCTTACCGCGATCTGGAATCTCGCCGTCCCGGCTTTTACCGTTGCTACCGGGAACCGAACCTCCTCACGGGAGTTGGCTTTCACTAGGACGCGCTTACCCGACTGGACCGCAGGCGTCCCGCCTGCAACGCCGCTGGCGGCGTCAATGATGTGAGCGTTAGACGTTCTTAGGGCAACATCAACGGCCATGTCTTTGTCGGTCTGATTTTGGACAACGACCGGCAGTTCGAATTTGTCACCAAAGTTTAAGAACCTCGGTGCCGACGGCCGGACCATCAGCGGCTGTTTCGCCGTGATGTTCGATTCGGTCTTGCCGAAACGCTTCCCCGCATCGACCGAGACCGCGGTGATGCGATATCGCGTCAGGTTATCCGGCAGCTTTACATCAACCGACGCACGCCCGTTCGAGTCGGTCTTCACCGACGGCGACCAAACGGCGAGGGCGTTGAAGTTCTCGCGGAGGTTTATGGGTGAGCTGGGAGACTCATCATCTTTAGCCATTGCCATGTCGGCAACGGACTCGGCTGCGGCCATCTTCGGCGATGGTGCGCGCTGCAGACTGGACAGGACCTCCATCCTTCGAAACGAGCCTCCAGCCCCATCGGCGCTCGGCGGGGGTGCAGGCGGATTCGCCCTTACATCTTCGGGATTTCCTAGCAGCACATCCTTTCGCAGATGATGATCGGTGACGCCGGTGCCGCGGGCGGTGTAGAAGACCGACATTGGATCGGCGATGGTATATCGCGAGAGGGCGAGGACGGCTTCGTCCACGATCACGACCGCGACCTCGCTGTTCGCGACAGGCTCGCCGCGGTGGTCCTTCACCTGAATATCGACCTTGGTCTCGCCGCCGGGTGCGAGGGTCTTTTCTTTCGGCTCGGCGCTTACGGTTAGCCTGCGCGATTCGGTGGTGACCGAGAGATTGATGTTGCCGCTCGCGAACGCGGGACGTTTCGCCAATGGAACGCGGACATTCTTGTCCGCAGTTGTCTGCGTATCGGCGGGGTTGCGGACAGGAATGTCCGCGTTCCTTTCTGCCGCTCCGACGAGATCGACCTGAGCGTAGATGTTCGGCAGATATTTCTCGTCGATCGGCACCTTGAGCGTCATCGACGAATCCTTCATCGTGAACCGTTCGGTCTTAACGAGGCCGTCGCGGCGGAGCGTTAGTACGCCTTCGGCCGGTGTGAACGGTGCGATCACGAGCAGTTCGGCGACCTCACCGGGATTGTAATCCTTCTTCGACGGAATGATCTGAACTTCTTCCTGCTCGACGTTTCGTTTCGGCGGCGTCTTTCCGCCGGGAACCCATACGGTGAACTCGCTCTCGTTGAACCGCTCGCGGTCGTCCATTACCGTCGCGGTGATAGTATATCGCCCGCCGTTTTTAGCGACGAATGTGCATTTAGGAAGCCCGGTCGCTACCGCTCCCGGTTCTGACATGACCGACTTGACGGTGCAGGTCTGCTCATCGACGGTCACTTCCTTCCATGTGCCTTTGTCGAACTGCCAGTCCTTGAGCACGGCTTTGATCTCGACGTCGCGGCCCGCGACGAGTTTGCCGTCGAGATCGGAAACGATCGATTCGACGACGATGTTCTCGCCTTTTTGGACGAAAGTCCGCGGCGTACGGATACCGACGTAAAGATCCGCCGGATGCACGAGCAGGGACGTCTGCCCGGCCCACGTTTGACGATTCACATCCTGTACGGAGGCAGAAGCCGAGATCGTGTACGGGCGGGGAGGTTTGACCGAGTCGAAATCGATCTTTAGATA
>JAJNPX010000287.1 GCA_021155145.1 Acidisarcina sp.
AACCTTCGTACCGTTTTCCAGAATATGTTGACGCGTGCTCTGCTGTTCCTTAAGCGGGCCGGAACCGTCATTTTGGCGATCTCGATAATTCTGTGGGCGCTGATGTACTTTCCCAGGACGGCCGAGGTCGAGAACGCGGCACAGGGCAGTGAGATAGCCGAGGCCGAAGGGTCTCGCACCGCTGTGGCGACCGATGAGTCCTTTCAGCTCCAACACAGCTATGCGGGAACGCTCGGACACGCCATCGAGCCCGTGATCCGGCCGTTAGGGTTCGACTGGAAGATCGGCGTGGCCCTGATCGCGAGTTTTGCGGCGAGGGAAGTGCTCGTCTCCACGCTGAGCATAATCTACAACGTGGGTAAGGAGGAGACCGAGGATTCGCCGACGCTGATCTCCGCGATCCGTGCGGCAAAGGACGACCAGGGGAAGACCGTGTGGACGCCGTTGACGGCCCTCACCCTGATGGTGTTCTTCGTGCTTGCGATGCAGTGCATGTCCACGGTGGCGGTCGTTCGCCGCGAGACCAATTCGTGGGCGTGGACGATCTTTATGGTGGCGTATATGACGGGTTTGGCCTATGCGGCGGCGTTCCTCACATTTCAGGGCGGCCGGCTGCTCGGCTTTGCTTAGGCGGGAGGGAGGCGTAATATCGTCTTTTGAATTTATGAGTTTACAGGGCCTTGTAGTATTTCTGATCGTTCTAGCAGCCATCGCGTACGTGGGCTCCATCTCGTACAAGAAGCTCGCCGCCTTTTCGCCAAAGAAAGCATGCGGCAGCGATTGCGGCTGCGGGACGAAAACGAGATAGCCGCCACCCCGATCATCACCCTTGGCCGATACCCAAAAATTTCTTTCCGAAGGCGTGCGTGCGATGTTCCTATCGACGCTCGCTTTTTCATTGGCAAACGTACTTGTAAAGCAGGTCTCCCATATCCCGGCGATGGAGGTGGTCTTTTTTCGCTGTGTCGTCGCGAGCCTTTTCTGCTTTGCAGGGCTTTATCGGGCAGGTGCCGACTGGAAAGGCTCCCATCGCGGGCTGCTGATCGCACGCGGCGTTTTTGGAACGACGGCGCTCTACTTCTTTTTTGTAACGATCCAGAACATACCTCTCGCGTCGGCGATGACGATCCAATATCTCTCGCCCATCTTTACAAGCGTTATCGCGATCGTGCTGCTGAGTGAAAAGGTAAAGGCGATCCAATGGTCCTTTTACGCCCTCGCCTTTGGCGGGGTCCTGCTGATCGAGCAGTTCGACCCGCGGATCTCACTGTTCTATTTATCGATCGGCATCCTCTCGGCCTTCTGTTCCGGCGTTGCTTATAATCTCGTCCGGCGAATGCGCGAACAGGAGCACCCGCTCACCGTCGTCCTCCATTTTCAGCTTGTCGGCGTGATCGCCGGCGGCGTCAGCCTCTTCTTTAACTGGACGACCCCGAACGGCCTCGACTGGCTGTGGCTGTTCCTGATCGGCGTTCTTTCCCAGCTTGGCCAGATATTTCTCACCAATGCCCTGCAGCGTGAAAGGGCCGCCGGGGTCGCGATCATCAACTATTCGGGCCTCGTGTATGCGATATTCTTCAGCGTTTTTGTTTTCGGGGAGTCGATCTTCCCGATAACCCTCCTGGGAATGCTGCTGGTGGTCAGCGGTGTACTGCTCAGCCTCATATACAGCAAGCGCGAGAACAGGCGTCTGGCGGAGCTCGATGTTACGCAGGCCTGACGCTTCGTGTTACTCTCAACAACTGAAATGGGCGATGGCGTTGAGATACGTGCAGCGGTGGTAACGGCCAGCGATTCGAGGTCGATCGAGGAAGACCTTTCGGGGCGAAGGCTCGCCGAATTGTTGATCGAGTACGGGGCCCGGGTCTCCGAACACGTCGTCGTGACCGACGATCTTGAAGAGATAGCCGAAAAGCTCAGAACTTATGCCGACCGGCAGGATATCGACCTGATCGTGACCAGCGGCGGCACCGGGCTCGGCCCGCGCGATAACACACCCGAGGCAACGCTCAGCGTCATCGAACGCGAAGCACCCGGAATAGCGGAGGCTATGCGGTTTCTGACGATCCAGAGGACCCCCAAAGCGATGCTTTCGCGCGGTGTCGCCGGCATCAGGAACGGGACGCTGATCATCAACCTGCCCGGTTCGCCGAGAGGCGTGGAAGAGTGCTTCGCGGTACTCGCACCCGTACTGAGACACGCGGTCGCGGTGGTCAAGGGCGATACGGAACACTGAAAAAATGGTACCGAGAGAAAGCAGCGAGAGAGTAAATGTCGCGTTAAGGATCGGGGACGCAAGCGTGCCGCTGGAAATGGACGTCCCGGCCCGGCCCGTAAAGCTGCGGCGTATGCTTCCCGTTATCCGTCAGATGTCCAATTCCTTTATTTCCTCCGGCGTCGAGCAGTTAACGGCAGCGGGATCGGAGATCTCGTGCCGGGCGGGCTGCGGAGCGTGCTGCCGCCAGATCGTTCCGGTGTCGGAGGCAGAGGCCTTCGACCTGCGCGGCCTGTTGGATGAGATGCCCGAAGAGCGCCGCTCGGCCGTGGCAGAGAGATTTTCCGAGGGTATGGAGAGGCTGAATTCCCACGGGTATTTTGAACGATTGGCGGAGGCTGCCTCAGCGAGCGACGACCGATATGATGAAGCGGTGCGGGAGTATTTCAGATTTGGGATACCGTGCCCGTTTCTCGAAGACGAATCGTGCTCGATCCACGACTCGCGTCCGATCACGTGCCGCGAATATCTGGTCACCTCTCCGCCGGAGTATTGTGCGAGTGCCGAAGGCGAGGGTGTAGCGAACGTGAGGCACTTTTTCCAGGTGAAAGAGGCACTGATATCGTTATCACAGGACAAGACCCGCCCCGAACTGCCCTACATCCCGATGATAGCGGTGATGGATTGGACGGATAAACACTCCGATGACTCCAGGGAACTGACCGGCCGGGAATGGGCGAGGGAATTTTTCGACAGCCTCGCCCGTTTCAGCCGACCGCCGGGAGATTAGACGATGCGGCCTTACCGAGCATTTTTTCATTTCGCCGTCCTCCTTTTCTTGTTGACTCAGAGCGGGGCCTCGCTCGCCGCGATGCCGCGGGCAGACCAAGCGAGCGGCAGCATTACCGCGGAAAAGTACCTGAGGACCGAGGTCTATTTTGGCAGGAATATTCCCGGCGGCGGGACGGTGAGCGAAGATGCGTGGGATGCATTCGTGGACGAGGTGATCACGCCCAGATTTCCTGACGGGCTGACGATCCTCGACGCGGACGGGCAATGGCTCAACAAGGACGGCTCGATCGCCCGTGAGAAAAGCAAAGTGCTCGTACTGGTTTATCCGCGCAAGGCAAGAAAAAGCGTCGACAGAAAAATAGAAGAACTTCGCAGAGAATACAAAGCGAGGTTTCGGCAAGAGGCCGTTATGCGTATCGACCTCGAAAGATCGGTAACGGTCACCTTTTGACGCGCGTGACCGCCTCTTTTGGAGCCGTTATCGCTTTGACGACGCCTGGATAAACCCCGCGACGTCGTCTTTCAGCTTTTTAAGTGAATTCTTTTCGATATACATCATGTGCCCGGCCTCGTAATACGCGAAGGAAAAATTCCGGCGAAGCTGCGGGTCAAGATTCATTGCCGAGACCGTGTACTCGGCCGCGAAATAAGGCGTGGCCATATCGTAATATCCGCTTGCAATGAACACTTTCATATACGGGTTCTTGCGCATCGCGGCCGAGAGCGCCTGCGATGTGTCAGCATAGGCGTTGTTTACGTTCCAGTTCCACGGCGACGTGATGCCGCCGCCGAGGATGTAGTATTCGATATCGGACTTGAACTCGAGCTCCCGCCTGACATAGTCGTTGAACACGGCCGTGTATGGCGTTCTTATCGCCGTCATGCTCGGGTCGAAATCGGGCCCATCACCCGCCGAATCCTTATCAAAGCCCAGAAATCGGCTGTCGAGCCGCCCGGTCGTCCGCCGCTGTGTCCTTAACAGTTCCTTGTTGAATTCGCCGAGGTCCACGCGGAAATTGTTTTGATCCACGAACTCACGGCTCAGGCCCGAATATCTGGAGAACTTATCCAGCAACGCGGTGCGTTCGGCATCGGAAAGGCGATCGATGCGGAGCATTGCCGGTGCGAATTCGTTCGTCGCAAAATTTTCGGATTCGCGCAATACGTCGCGGAGCGGCCTGCTCTGGAGGTCTGCGGGCAGCCGCTTGTGGTACCAGGCGGTGGCCGTGTACGAGGGATAGATCAGGATCAACGGCAGGTCATTGGTGTCAGCGAAACGGATCGACTGAAAGTTCATAACGGTGGAAACAAGAACGATCCCGTTGAGGCCGATACCGCGCTCGAACAGGTGATTGGAAAGGCCGGCCGCGCGCGTCGTGCCGTAACTCTCGCCCACAAGATACAGCGGGGAATGCCAACGCTGATAACGGCCGAGATAGAGCCTGATGAATTCGCCGATCGACTCGATATCGCCGTTAACCCCAAAGAACTTGCTTGCCAGTTCCGGTTTTGCCGCGCGGGAGTAGCCCGTACCGACAGGGTCGATGAATACCAGGTCGGTCTGGTCCAGCCAGCTCGATTCATTAGGTACCGATCGATATGGCGGCGGCGGCATAAGGCCATCGTCGAGCATCATTACCCGCTTGGGCCCAAGTGCTCCCATATGCAGCCAAACGGACGCCGATCCCGGGCCTCCGTTGAAGGAGAACATCAGCGGGCGCTCGGCAGGCGGGTCGTCGAGCGTGTATGCCATAAAGAAGATGCGTGCCTCGATATCGCCGGAGACGGCATTCTTAATTGGCATAAATCCGGTCGTGGCGGTGTAATTCAATTGACGCCCGTTAATGCGGATCGAATGTTTCGTAACGACGGGCGGTTCTTCTTTCTGTTCGGCCGCGGGTTTGGGCGTTTCGGACGGTTTCGGCGTTACGCCGGGAGCTTGAAAAAGGAGAAGCGTTGACAAGACAAAAGTAGCGATCATATTTCGGATATCAGGTTCGAGTTGATAGGAAAACAGGGGAAGATTAGCACAGGTTCAATACAAAAACGACCGGAGCAAGTATCGAGACCGGATGCCTTCATCAGTCGTTTAGATGACCATTATGAAAAGGCAATTATTTTTCGCTTTCACGATCATTTTATTCGCGATGGCCGTCCAAGGCCAGAACGACCCGATCAGCGTCGAGACAAACCTTATCACCCTGAATGTCTCGGTCACGGATAGGTCGGGCGGTCACATCAAAGGACTGTTGAAAGACGATTTTAAGGTATTGGACGAAGGGCGGGAACAGGAGAGGTATCAAAGTTTGGCTCAGTAAAGGGTGATGACCGCCGAAAATCGGCAGTCCCACCCCTACTGAGGCCCGGCAGGTATCCGGTGAGGTTTTTTCCTACCTGGCCTCAGAACATTCGGGCGAGCGGCGCCTGCCCTCCAAAGATGCGTCCCTGGTAAATCTCTTTGTCACGAACCGTGCCTCGGTCGCAAGC
>JAJNPX010000304.1 GCA_021155145.1 Acidisarcina sp.
GTTCTACGGGATGATCTTTTCCGGCGTCGGCGTCGTCGGGTTTGTCGGCGTACTGCTCGGAGCCGTCCTGACCTTTGTCGGGTTCAGAAAACGGAAGGTCGCCTAATGACCTCCCGAACTCAAGCGCCGTCGGCACGCCTGTTGACGCCAATAGTGCCTTAGATCCGGCGGACCTCCCGACGGAGCCTTCGGCGGCGGCCAGATCTCGCAAGATCGAGTGATTTGGATTCGTGTTGTTTCGTGTAATTTTGTGGTTCGGTTTTAAGAAGTTCTAGCCACGAAAGAACACGAAACAGCACGAACAAGTCGCGGTGTATTTAGATGACATACGAATTCAACCAAATACGGCAAACTTCGAAACCATGCCGGACGCCTTTTGATCGATCCGGCATCGAACAGAGTTCCTCGCTTTTGCGCCGCATGCTGCGATCACGACGATGGCTGAGTCCTGATATCGCCCTTGCTTACGCGCGGGCTTGCGCATCATCTTCCTTTTAGAAAGCGTTGGTAGCTGCCGTCGAGGATGGCGTTGACGAGTATCTCTTTCGGCGTTCGGCGGGAGATGCGTTCCAGGGCGCGTCTCTGTTCACGCTCGTTCTCGAGGGCTTCTTTTTCGTGATCGCGGAGGTGTACGGTCTCGGGAAGGAGGCCGCAGATGTCGAACGAGAGAAAGTCCCTTGCAGGCGGTTCGGGATAGCCGAGCAAAAGATTGACGACCTGGCCGGTATCGACCAGCGTGTCCGGTGCACGCGAAGCGATGTGCTTCAGGTACCGCAGGTCCGCGCCGGCCGTGCTGCGCCCGATCGCTAAAACACTGTCGGCAAGTTCGGTGATCATCCGGCTGCCCAGGACATCGTCGGCCCCGATCTCGCGGGGACGTTTTCGCGGCCGTGCACCGGCGACGATTAATATCGAGAGCCCGTCGGCCGTCCAGTGGCGGAGCGTTTTCAACATCCGCGTTGCGGCCACGTTGCCGGTGAATGTGCTTGAGAGGCCGGAAATGTCGTCAATGATCAGCACGTCCGTCTTTTCCGCCTCCACGATGCTTCGTATCGAATGCCGCATAAAGGCATCGATGCTGCCGCGAAAAGCCTTCGGCACGTCGCCGTCCCACTCGAGGTAGATGCGGCGAAACCCGAATTCGTGTTTTTGCGGCTGTCCGTCCGGATCCGGCGACGGACAAAGATAGCGCTCGATAAAACGTTCGTTAGATAGCTGAAAATCGATGTAGAGCACGTTCTGCGGACTCGTCCCCTCGCCGGTGTAGGAGATCAGCGGGCGCCCGCGTGCGATCGATTCTGCGATCTGCACGGCGAGCAGGCTCTTGCCGGAGCCGCGTTCGCCAAAGAGGACCGCGACCTCGCCCTTTAGCCAAAACGAGCCGAAAAGCTCGATCGTGGGCGCAATTTCGACCTGCTCCGCCGCCCACTGAGCCTCCTCGGGCTGGACGAGCATATTGTCGAACAAGTTGGGTTCGTCCTCGATCGCCCGGCGAGCCTTTTCACGCAGCTTTTTGTATGGGTCATTGCCCTCCCAACCGGCCGCCGTTCCATATCGCGATGGGAAATCCTCCATACGTATGAGACAGTCTGCCAAATGTTGCACTTATAGTCAAGTGTTTTATGTGTGAGTTGGACGCACTTCCTGAGCCGGAATGAGGTCAATCGCCAAAGGAGCAGAGGTCGCGGACGGGGAAGTTGCCTCCGCAGAGGACGATCACCAGATGGCTCTCGGGGGTGAACTTGTCGCGGAGCTTTTCGGCAGCGGCCAGGTTGCAGGATGAAGCGGGCTCGCAGAACACTTTTAGGCGTTCGGCGATCAGACGGAGCGCGGCCATCGCCTCGGCATCGGTGACGACGGTGACGCTCTCGAGCCATTCGCGGACGAGGCCGAGCGTGCGTTCGGTGACGGCAGGGGCCCCGAGCGTTTTGGCGATGGATGTGATAGCGGGCAAGTCAACGACCTGGCCTGCGGCGATCGCCTGCGCCATCGCGTCGGCGCCGACGGTCTCCACGCCGAAGACGCGGACTTCGGGCCGCTCAGACCTGACCGCGATGGCGACGCCGGCCGCGAGTCCGCCGCCGCCGATGCTTGCAAATACGTCGGTCACCTGCGGGCAGTCTTCCAGGATCTCGAGGCCCACGGTACCCTGGCCTGCGATCACAAGTTCGTCGTCAAATGGATGCACGAGCGTCCGGCCCGCAGCCGTGTAGTGATCGATCTTTTCAAACGCGGCGGCGATGTTCGGCTGAAGGTCAGCAGTGGCGCCGTACTCGCGTGTCGCATCGAGCGAATTCTGCGGCGTGTTTTCAGGCATCAGAATGACGGCGTCGATGCCGAGCACGCCAGCGGCATACGCCACACCCTGGGCATGATTGCCGCCGCTGACCGCGACAACGCCGTTCCTCTTTTCCTCATCCGAGAGCGAGAGCATCTTGTTGAAGGCTCCACGGGGCTTGAATGAGCCCGTCTTTTGAAACAGCTCATACTTTACGTACACGTTGGTGCCGAGGTGCCGACTGAGCGTCTCGCTGCGTTCGAGCGGCGTTCGTTTTACGAATCGGGTTATGCGGTCGCGGGCTTCGCGGATGTCGTTGAGCGTGATCATGCGGATGAGAGTTTAGCACAACGAGGCCGCAAACCGTGCCGGGCTGGAAATTCGTTACATTTCGCCGAGGATAGGGTAATCTAGTCGGCAGGACATTCGTTCATCCTCTGGAATTACGTTCAACGAAATGAAAAGATTCGTTTCCGCAATCGTTCTATGCGTCTCGCTTTTGGCGGGTCTCTCGTTTTGGCTTATCGAGACGGCCGCGGCAAAGAATGATGCGATCCTTACGCTCCTGAACCTCCCGGCCCCGCCGCCTGTCAATCCGCTCGTTGAGATGCCCTCGGGCAGGCGCCCGCCGGAATTCTACGATAAAACAAAGCCGCCTGCTGACAACGCACCGATCGACGAATTGATGGACTATTGGGCCAAGATGAGTTCGGGCTATCAGGAGCTCGGATACAACCCAAAACCATCCCCTGCGGCCGCCGGACGCATGATCAATGAGCTGTCGGCCGACCCCGAACGGCTCGTGGATTATCTGAATGTCCTCCAAAACGAACCGGGTGCGGCGGCCCTTGTCCGGAACCGTTACCGCAGCATTCTCGCCGGCGATCTTGGCGACGCATCCGGGACTCGCACCGTGCTTCGGCGGTGGCTGACATTCAATACTCCCGAGTTTTCTGCTGACCTTGAAAGGGTCGCCGCGACCGTTCGGGACGCGAACGAGTATGTCACCAGCCAGGAGGAGCTGCTGGCGCTGACACGTGTCGATTGGGATCGAGCCGAGTCGATCGTGGATCGCTTGTATCGCGACCGCTCGAACAAGGTATCGCAGGTGCTCGCTACCTGGGCGCTCTACCGACGTTCGATGATCTCAGGTGGAAGCGATGTCGATAAATATCGCGATGAGCTAAAGGCGATAGTCGAGAATCGCGAAGCGACCGACGGTATGCGCGACCTCGCCCTCGATGCTCTCCTGAAAGAAGATGAGTGGTCGGGCCGCGACGATTGGTACCTGTCGCTGCTCGAGGACGAGACGCTCGCCGATCTGAGAGTCGGGGGGCGAAGCTACACGGGGCTGACCACGATCGTTTATTACACGGCTGACGACCGGCTTACCGATCGTTTTATCGCTCTGATGGAGAGCGACAATATCCGCGTCCGGTCTGCCGCGGCCAAGAATCTGCTGCTCAGGCTTAGCCGCATGGGCGACTCGAATAGTGAATTGCGGCGAGCGATAGTGGTGTCGATGCTTCCGTGGCTCGGCAACAGGAAGTGGCTGAATGTGGAGTCGTCCCAGCGCGCCGAACTCGTGAGAGCGCTCCAGTCGGTCGCGATACCCGAGGCCGTTCCTGCACTCATCGAAGCGCTCGATGAAAAGGAATCGATGAACACGGCTGTTTATGCGTCCAACGTCGCCCTCGCTAATACCTCGGTGGTGAACTCATCCCGTGAAGAATATGACGCAGCGATCAGACAGGCCTCGAACGCTGCCGCGAATGCAATGAACGCCGCCGCAAATGCGGCCAATTTCGCTGCGACAAGCGCGGGCCGCCAATACTATCCCTTGAGAAGTGCCGCGGTGGCGGCTCTCGCAAACCAAAAGGACGCACGGGCGGTGCCTGCCCTGCGCCGCGTCCTGATCGAATCGGAAGAATGGGAACGTACATCTGCCGTAAGGGCGCTCATCGAGTGCGGCGGATTCACCACAGAAGAAAAGGTCGCGGCGCTTGAGTTCATGGCGAGGAGCGCCAGCGATGTGGATGCTGAGGCTCCGCCAGGCACCGACGCGGACTCTTATGGCTCAACACCCGAAGACAAGGCCCGTATGGCGATGCGTACGGCCATCGCCGGGCAGAGCAGCTCGATCGCACCGGCGAAACGCGAGACAAGCGAGGCGGACATATCTCTTGAGGATTATTCACCGCCAAAGCGGGTCAGCGACGAGCGCACTTACCAGGACAGGTATGAGATGGAAGGTGGATCAGAGGACAGGGCCGCCCCGCTGACCGCTGAAGAGCTCAAGTATCTGATCGCGACACATCTTTTGACGATCGACGACCCGGACGAAAGCCTTGTCAGATCGATGGTAGATCGAATCGCACGGTTGGACACACGTGAGCCGGCGGTTTCGCAGGCGATGAGAAAGATCGTCATCGGATGGAAGGGCCGCGCCGTGAACACGATGATAATGGGCGATATAAGGGCGGGACGGCTGGATGCCGACGCGATACTGAAGCTGCTCGCGATCCGTAAGGAATTGAGGGAAAAGCAGGCGGCGGACGTATCGGATATGGCGGCGGGCGTCCCGGCCGCTGCAGCTATTTCGGCCTGTATTCTCGAAGACCGCTTTCTTTACGGGAGGATCCTTAATGGTGCCGGCGACGATGCAAAGATCGCCCTTTATGCATGCGGCCGGCTGATCAGGGCGGAGTTGCCGGTGGACAAGGCGGCGGCCCATCTGGGCAGCCCCAACCGTGTTCTCGCAACAGCGGCCGAAAGATTTCTTGAGAGCGAAGATTCGCCCGCGGCCCGGGCGGCCATCCTCGCGATACACCCGAACACCGCCAGGATACTCGGCGCCACGACCCTGTTCCGGGTGCAGGGCCTCGACACCATCCCCGGTACTTTTTTGCGCGACGTCTTTAGCTCTGTCAATCCCTATTTCGGCAGCGAGGAGTATGCCTATCTCACGTTCGATGACCAGGCCGGCCTCGATGGTATCGAACGCCGGCTGCAGAAGGAGGTTCTGGAGGATGGCGGCCTGCTCGGCATTTACTTTTTCGACAAGAATTTTATCCGGATCTATGCGGATAAGGCTGTATTTAGTTGGGAGGATGATCCGGCCCGGTATCGGGAACGTGTGCTCGAACCGAGGCAGTTCGAAAGTCTCAAGCAATATCTCGGAAATTCCGGTGTGGACCAGTTGCCGCCATTCCTTTCGTGCACCTCCTCCTGCGAAGCGACCGAACTCCTGATGATCGGACGCGCCGGCGGCCGCCGCATCTTCCTGAAACACGACAAGAAACTGCCTGCCTTTTTCGCCGGCCTCAGATCCTACTTTGAGGAAATGAAGCAGCAGCCAGCTCAATTAAAGTATTACGCGGCCAAACAGGTTCCCGGCCTTGAGGTCGTGTTCGAAGATAAAAACCTTTCGGCGGTGAGCGTGTGGAAGAACGGTGCCGACCTGAGGGTGCTCGTAAACGATG
>JAJNPX010000308.1 GCA_021155145.1 Acidisarcina sp.
AACATAAGCTGTATCCAGGATCGTCGGGGTCGCCATTTCATTATTCACGCTCTTTACGCGCATGATGCCTCCTACCATCCTTGAAGATATGGCAAGGATGATAAAGGATCGATAAAATGGATATAAAGAAGTTGTAAAGGACTATTCGGATGGTGTAAACCGGTACCCGACCCAAGGTTCTGTGATGATGTATCGCGGTTTTGACGGCGTAGGTTCGATCTTCTTCCTAAGGTTGCCGACAAAAACCCGCAGATACTCGGTTTGTTCGGTAAGATCACCTCCCCACACCTTGGATAGAAGTGTGCGGTGGGTTAAAACCCTGTCGTGATGCTCGATAAAGTACGCGAGTAGTTCAAACTCTTTCGGCGTAAGACGGACCTCTTCGCCGTTAACGGTGACCGTTCGTTTCGCGACGTCGAGCACAAAATCACCCACCATTATGACCTCGTCCCTCTCGTCCGGGCCGCGTCGCAGCGACGCGCGAACACGTGCCAGCAACTCATTCATTCCGAACGGCTTTGTAATATAATCGTCCGCCCCTGCGTCGAGAGCCTCGACCTTTGTCCGTTCCTCGCCCTTTACCGACAGGACGATTATGGGCACGTCTGAGATCGATCTGATCGCACGGCATACGTCGATCCCGCTCATCGCCGGCATTGAAAGGTCGGTTATCACCAGGTCCGGTCGAAAATCCCTGAAAAGGTCCATACCCGATTCCCCGTCGGCCGCCGTCCTTACGTCATACCGGTGAGCCCCGAGACTCCGCTTTAGGACGCGGGTGATCTGAAATTCATCGTCGATCACAAGTATTCGCTTTGGCATTGGACTCAATCGCTGTCGGGATTATCTTGATTTTCCTCGTCGCTCATGACCGGCAGGATCACTTGAAACCTGGTCGTAAATCCATTCTCACCGTCGCGGATGCTGATCGTTCCGCCCTGAGACTCGACTATTCCTTTGGCGATCGCAAGGCCGAGGCCGAGCCCCCCGCCGCTCTTATGTATTTCGTGTTCTGATCCGCCGCGGACAAATTTTTCGAACACCCTGGTTCTCATTGCCGGTTCGATCCCCTTCCCCTGATCCTGAACGGCGATCTCGATCTGGCCCTGCCCGACAGGCTTGGCCGATACTTCGATGATGGTTCCGCTCGAAGAGTACTTCGCCGCGTTGTCTATCAACGTAAAGACCACTTCCGCTATTGAGGAGGCATCCGCATAGACACTCGGCAGATCGGGTTCGATCCTTACTTTGACTGAGTGGTCCCCGGTTATCCGGTCGGCTCTTTCCAGAGCGTTGGTGATGATCTCATCTACCGAAGCCGACCTCCGCCGAAGTTCAAACGCGTTCGCCTCGATCTTCGCAATTCCCACAATACCTTCGATGAACTCGTCAAGCCGATCCGTTTCTTCATCAATTATCTCAAGAAATTCCTGCTGAGATTCCACGTCGAGCACACTTGACCGCATATTCTCAAGCAAGGTCGTGACCGAGGCTTTGATGGACGTCAGCGGGGTTCTCAGATCGTGTGTCACCGCGTCCAGCAGGGCGGATTTCAATTTTTCACTTTTTCTAAGGGCTTCTGCTTCGCTAGCTTGCTCAAAGGCCGAACGAAGCTCGTCATACAGCCTCTCGATCTCCTTTTGCCTTCCGATCGATTCCTCCGCCCGACGGCGTGCATAGCCTGAGAGCTGTCCGGCGATAAGGGCCGTTATGACGAAAGTCCCAAATGCGATCCAGTTTTCGGGGCCGGTTATATCGAATGTGTGAAACGGAGGCAGGAAAAAGAAGTTGAAGCAAAGTATGGCGCACACCGAAGCAAAGAGGCCCGAGGTACTGCCAAAAAGAGTGGAGGCGAAAAGCACCACCAGCAGAAGGGTCAACGCGACCTCAGTCGGCGTCAGAAACTCTCGGAACGGAAGAAACGCGAGCGTTACTGTGATGACCGTCCCGATCGCTATAGCGTTCCGTATTCCACGCCCGAGATTTCCTAATCCGCCTAATGCCATTTGGCCAGTCCGTTGCCTAGGTCTCAGTCCTTCAAGCCGGTGCCTCAGAGATCTTTTCATTCGTCGTACCTTGCCGCCAAAACCATACCACGCCTGCCAGTCCCGAGATAACTCCCGACAAGATCGTAAGTGTCATCGGGGTAATGAAATACATCAGTTCGGCAGACATATAACTTGTGACGCCAAAGACGGTCAACTCGGCCCCGCGATCCAGGGTCGAAATCCGGCCCCGTATGTGGTCAGGAAGCGATCGTTGAAACAGAGTTTCCTGAACCGCATACTCTACACCCACCACCGCCCTCGAGATAAACGTGAAAAAGGCGAAGAGAGCCAGTGTAGGCACGAGGCCGCCGATCGCAAAGAGCAGTCCGTGAACGATCAAAGCCAGCCCAATGAACCATGTATGGCGCCCGGCCCGGTCGAGATAAACCGAGGTTCGATGGGCGATCAGCATTCCGACGGTAAGGCCAAGCCCGGCAGCCCACCACAATATCCCCACAGCCATGTCAGGATTCCATCCCTCGAGCTGAGCGAAGTGTATTCCGCCGACACGTTCGAATACCACGTTTATCGCACCGCCGCCGACAGCCCAGATGATGTTCATTAGCAATATCGTCAGCGCAAAATGGTTTGCGACAGTATAGTGCAAGCCCTCTCGAAGCTCGGTAAAGAAAGAGGGCCTCGATGACCGGTCAGCCATCAGCCTTGCGGTCGCCTCATCTCTGGTGGCCTCTTCGGGTATAAGCCAGACCGTGTATGCCGAAATAAGGAAAGAGGCGGCGTTGATGAAAAAGGCTGCCTCGTAGCCGAAAATTGCTGCGGCCCAACCGCCGAGTCCAGAGCCGATCGCCATCAAAAGGAACCTGGTCGAGAACATCAAAGCCGTACCGGCAAGGATACCCTCACGGCCGGTAAGATTTGGTGTTGTTGCGTTCTTGGCACCTTCAAAAAACGCGCCGAACGTAGAGAGTGCGACCGTGGCGACGTAAGCTATCCAAAGGTCGTCCGCGCTCGTGACGAGCAGGAACATCAGGGCTACGACGACCCGCGCCAGGTCGGTCCAGATCATCACCTGACGCCTTGAAAACCGATCGACAAATGTTCCGGCGATCGGCGAGATCACCGCGAACGGCAAGA
>JAJNPX010000310.1 GCA_021155145.1 Acidisarcina sp.
CCGTACACCTCCTCGACGGCGATACTCCATGTGAGCCTTCCCAGCGAGAAACGCCGCTGCATATGGTATGGCACGCCGAACAAGATCCTCAGGCGAAAAAGCCTCGTCAAACTCTGCAGGAGTTTCGAACCTGATCGATGCTTCGGCGTAGATGATCGGATTTATGACCAGTTCCGCATCATCGGCTACCGACCTAAGGGTAGATGCTGACCATTCGTGCCACTTGGAAGACCTGTCGTAGAGATCAAGTAACACGTTACTATCGATCAAAATCATCCTCACCCCATCCGCGTGTCCAAACCATGATCTGGTCGGTCGTCAAGTCAAGATTTGTAGTTCCTTTACCGATCGCCCTGGCTACAATTCGCTCTCCTCGAGACATCTTGCCTTTCTTCGGTTTGGCCTTTTCGATTGTGATCTTGTTTCCGCTGTATCCGAACTCGACCTCAGAATCAGGAAAGATGCCGAATTTTTCGCGGAGGGCGATCGGGATGGTAACTTGTCCTTTGGATGTGACTCTCATAAGTAATACTCCTACTGGTAAGAGTAATACTCGCTCCTTAATATAGCAAGAAGGCCTTTCGCAACTCCTTGAAAGTTTCGAGTCCCGTCTGCCACCCGGCCTCTATCTCCTGCAGACTCGCGCCTGACTCGATCCCTTTGCGGATCTTGTCGGTACCGCAGACGACGTCGAACGGGTTCTTGCCGAATTCGTATTCGTATTCGTTCTGGCGCCATTGGAAGTGGTCGGGGTAGAGGTCGCGGGCGGTCTTTACCATGGCGATGCCGACTTTCACCGGGGTGAATGCGGTGCGGTCGGTTACGTGGAGTTGGACGCCGCCGCATGTTTGGCCGGCAAACTCGGAGAACCACGGCTGAAAATAGCATTCGCGAAATGCGACGCCGGGAAAGTCGAACTTGCGGAGCTCGGCTGCCCACAGGTAAGGGTCTATGTAGGCGGCGCCGTTGATCTCGAAGGGCATCGTGGTGCCGCGGCCTTCGGAGAGTTCGGTACCTTCGAGGTGAACCGTCGCCGGGAATACGACACAGGTATCGATCGTCGGTATGTTCGGCGACGGGAGCACCCACGGCAGGCCGGTGTCCTCGTGCCACATCTCGCGTCTCCAACCGGTCATCTCGACGACCTCGAGGTCGCAGCCGATGCCCCAATGTTCGTTGAACATCCTGGCCATCTCGCCGATCGTCATTCCGGGCCGCGTCGGCAGTTCGAATTGGCCCACAAATGAGGTGAATTCCTTTTCAGTGACGTTACCCTCGACGGTGACGCCGTTGATCGGGTTCGGCCGGTCGCATACGACGACGCGTTTGCCGTATCTGGCGGCGGCGATCATGCAATTCGCCATTGTGTAGGTGTAGGTATAGATGCGGCAGCCAACATCCTGGAGGTCGACGACGAAGGTGTCGATCTCTTCGCACATCTCCTCGGTGGGAATTCGCGTCTCGCTGTACAGCGAATAGACCATCAGCCCGGTGCGCGGGTCGCGCACGTGCGGCGTCTCGATCATGTTGTACTGTACGTCGCCGCGAATGCCGTGCTGCGGCCCGAACAGAGCCGTCAGCTTGATGTCGGGATGCTCGAAGAAGATATCGGCGGCGTGGCGAAAGTCGGGAAAGACCGATGCGGGATTGCAGACCAGGCCGACCCGCTGGCCGCCGAGCATTGTGAGCCGTTCTTCTTTCAGCACCTCGATGCCGAGGCGTGTGCGCGATTTGGTCATTGTATCTCTTCGGGAACGACGGCGTGGATGATATCCGAGTAACGCCTGAAGTCAGCGATGTTGAAAGTCAGAACGTTTGTGATGGAATGCGATCGCATTGCGGCACCTCTGCGCGCGTCATGAACGGCCTTTCCGTGCACGCCATGCTTTTCAACAAGCCGTTCCCAATTTTCGAGAACGGTTTCGTCATCCGCCTTCAGAATAAAATGGATCTTTATTTGATCGAGTTGGAGTCGGGCTTCCTGAATCGAAAATCCGAGGCCGTTGCTGTCTTTCGGACGCGTAGCTACTGCCCAAAACTCGATCAGGTTCTGAGGAAAGACGCAGAGGGTCTCGTCTTGCGTACGGAGCCGGGAAAGAGCCTCGACCGCGGCGGTTTGTTGGGGGCTTCCCGCATCGAGCATCCTAACGAGAACACTGATATCAATGAGCCAACTCATTAGGTCCGATCGTTATAGATGCTGTCGCGTCGAAGGGCATCCTCCGAGAGACCGGCCTCCCCGGGTGATCGATCTGACCAGTCCTTCAAGGAAGCGATCCATTCCTCCGAACTCATCTTTCGTTGAGGGTGCTCTTCGGTTTCCATCTTATTCAGCGCCTCGTGAAGAACATCGTCGAGAGAAAGACCCTTGTCCTTGATCCGCTCGAGGAGTGAGTATGTCCTTGGCTCAATGTCGATCGTCACCTGCATTTCTTACGATTATACCAGTATTCAGTCCCCGCTTCGAGAAATGGCTGTCCGTCGATAGGAGCCTATTTGGCGTCGGTAACGGCAGCATCCGGGGCATTCTTGCCGACCGAAGCGATCCCGTTTTCCATCGACCGCTTGGTTTTGTACATTTCGCTCTTTCCGATGGGTTCACCGTTAGATGCCTTTAGAACAAAGTAGGACGATCCGTCCTTCGCGGTCTTGCGTTCAAATCGGGCGTCGTTTCCCGCGTTCTTCTTTACCGAGGCTATTCCCCCCTCGGCGCCCTTCCGCGAATCATAGGCTTCACTCGTGAGGATCACTTGTCCGTTTGTAGCCTTAAGATTGAAGCGAAATTTTCCGCCTTTACCGGTCTTGATCTCAAATTTTCCAGCCATTGCTTATACCTTCCTTGTTTTGAATTCGGTCACGGATCTCGAGCAGGTTAGCACACCCGTGATGCCTATTCGAGCGTATCGCTCGCGGTCATCACATGCGGCTGCAAATTGTTTCGATTTATGATCCGTGCACAGCCGTTCCACCGGAGTATCGCCTCCTCATTATCGCCGGGTCTCATCGCCTCTGCCCGTTCGAACCACTCCATCGCCTGCACAAAAAGCTCATAGGCCTGCAGTCCGCCTT
>JAJNPX010000312.1 GCA_021155145.1 Acidisarcina sp.
AGATCGTTATCCCGATCGGCTTGGCTCGTGCGCTCGACGAAAAGATCGAGAACCTCGTCGGCAAAACCGCCAACATCGGGTACAAGGTACCTGACGGCTCGATCAACACTATACCGCTGACCATCTCGGGTGTGATGACGAAGGGCTTTATGACGAACAACAACTCATTTGTCAGCGCCGACGTTGCAAAGCAGCTTTACGAAGATCAAAGCACGCAACCGGGAGCCGACAAGTTCTTTGGATTCACGATCCGCATGGATTCCGCCGACCCGGAAAGGATAGCCGAGATCAAGAAGCAACTCGACGCAAAAGGCTTCGAAGCCGAAACCGTCGCCGACTCCCAGCAGCGGACCTACGACGCGATACAGATCTTCAAGACGGCGATGAACCTCTTCGCAATGGTCGCGTTGCTCGCGGCGTCCTTTGGCATCATCAACACGCTCGTCATTGCCGTAATGGAACGCACGAAAGAGATCGGGCTGCAGAAGGCGCTCGGAATGGGCCGGGGCAAGATCTTCGCGATATTCTCACTCGAATCGGTTTTGATCGGATTCTGGGGAGCGGTGCTCGGTGTCGGCGCCGGCGTTGTCACCGGCCTAATAGCAAATCAGGTACTCGTCAAATTCTACGCCCGCTCGTTCGAGGGCTTCAGCCTGTTTGCTTTCAAACCGCTCTCGATCGCGGCGATAATGCTGCTGGTCTGCGGCATCGCTTTCGTCGCGGGCGTGATGCCGGCGATACGCGCAAGCAGGCTAAATCCGATCGAGTCGCTAAGGTATGAGTAAGCTTAAAGAAGGACGACAAATCCTTCCTGTTCGAAGTGGTTGTCGTGGGTCAGGATCTCGGTGATGCCCTGATCGCGCATCACGAGCATGCTGATGCAATCGGTCAGGCTGTATCCCTTGTCCGAGCGTTCCTCATACATCGCCACGGCGTCAAGAAAGGTTGTCGGACCGTGCTCAATGAAGTCGATATTAAGGTCGAGCATGATGTCACGAACATCTTCTACGACTACCCTTCGCATTTCATCGCCGAACTCGCAAAAGTAATTCATCAGTTCGATGAGCACTGTTTCGGTGGTCACGATCCTCACGCCTGACCCGATGCTCTCGCGAAGACCAACTGCCTTTTCGTGCCATTGGTCTCGTGGGTTGATCAATGCAGCCCAATAAAAGGTATCGGCAAAAACCTTCTTCATTTTTTCTTGGGATGCCCGTAAAGGTGGTGATCCAGGTTCTCCGCCCCATCCACGGGAAGCCGATCGAGCGTCGCCTTTGACAATTTCGCAGAACGAGCTGCGATCCTATCGATGACGGAATGCGGCTTCCCTGCAAGATCGGCAACGAAAGCGACCACTTTACGCTGATCTTCGATCGGCAGGTTCTGCATTTGACGTGCGACAAGTTGTGAAAGGTCCGTAGCCATTTTTACATTCTATCTCAATTCGAGATCCGGTACGACATTTATCCGGCCGCGATGACCTTTCCGAAATACACTCGCTTCAATGCGCGTATAGTGTTCGCGTGTATCTCAACGGTGTCGGCGATATCGGCCGCATATCCGCCGCTCATCGTCGTCACGATCGGAACACCGCGGCCGCTGGCGAACCGCAGCACCATCTCGTCGCGTCGCCGAAGGCCATCGATCGAAAGGCCGAGCCTGCCGAGCTTGTCTTTCCCGTATGGATCCGCTCCCGCAAGATAAAAGATCACATCCGGGTCGTGCAGGATCACGCGCGACAAAGCGTGCTCGAGCGTATCGAGATACTCGTCGTCGCCGGTCCTGTCTGCGAGCTCGATGTCGAGCGATGACGCTTGTTTGAATAGCGGATAGTTCTTGGCACCGTGCATAGAGAAGGTGTACACATCCGCGTCGTCACGAAAGATGAACGCCGTGCCGTCGCCCTGATGGACATCGAGATCCACGATCAGGAATCGCTTCGCCAAACCGTCTCGCTGCAGCACGCGGATGGCTACGGCAACATCGTTGAGCACACAATATCCTTCGCCCCGGTCCGGATAGGAATGATGCGTCCCGCCTGCAAGGTTTGATGCGATCCCGGTTTCGAGGCATAACCTTGCGGCATTGATCGTTCCCGAGATCGCATAAAAAGAACGCCGGACCAGCGATAGCGACCACGGCAACCCGAGCTTGCGTACCTCTTTCGGGGTCAGGTCCCCGCTTTGAAGACGCGATATGTAATCTGCCGTATGGACCAGCAAAAGGTCGGCGACGGATGCAGGTTCCGGCTGATGCACCTCGTCGGGCGAGAGCGTTCCCTCGGCGATCAACTTGTCGCGAACCAGCTCGAACTTTCTGATCGGAAATACGTGGCCTTCGCCGATGTCGGCGTAATAGTACGGTGAGTAAAAGATCTTGTATCCGCCTTGTTCCATAGCAAACCGAAGCTGCAGAGAGCCTGCTCCGGATCAAATTTTCGAGAGGTTGCACTCAGTCCCTCGTCCGCCGCACCGAAGGCCGTGCGGGCCGCTCGAATGGTGCCGACAGCAGATGGCCCTCGTGTATGAAGTAAGCCTTTTTCGCTGTCTCATCGACCCACATCTCCATACTGTCGAAGATGATCATAGGCAGTTTCATCAGGGTAGTGAACCGCATCGACCGCGAATTGTAAATGCCCAGGAGCGTTCCAGCCTTGCCGGCGGGAATAGCCGCCCAAAACTCAGCGGGATCGGCCGTCGACTGCAGGCTTCTAAAGGTTTGCTGCGCGAGCGGCCGCACCTCACCCAAAGCCGCATAGACCGATCCGGTATCGGGGTCGAGCAGAAAATAGCCTTGCCCGTCGTCGAGTGTGGAAGGATGGGATCCTTCCTCGGTCTCTTGCTCGTGTTCGCCCTCGTTATATCCGCTCAGCAGCACAAGGTTTCGTGCCGGGATGTAGCAGATAGCTTTATCAAGGGGCAGATCATTTTCGGCGATCTTAAGTTCACGGTTGGTTGTGAGGTCGATGCGCACTATCCGGGCTCCCTCTGCGTCGTCATACTTGGTCGCGACCAGCCAGCGTCCATTCGATGTAGCTACCGGAGCCAGATAATTGCCCGCCTTTATCCTTACAGACCGGCCGCCGGTGACCTTATAGATCCCGCTCTGGTCCGCCCGAAACTCGACGCCGCGGCTCTTTGCCGCCCATTGTCCGAACGAGGCTGGCGGCGAGATGCCGTCCAGCACCGGAATGTACTCGGCTACGGCCGGCTGCGGCGCTGGAGCGGCCAAAGGGCCGCCGGCGATCTGGAGCCATCTGTACGATTCGAATCTGCGTGCCTCCCTGATCTGTTCGAACTTTTCGTAATACCCGTCAAAGCTTCCGCCCTCGGCCTCGATGCGGGCGATATCCGCATCTCGCCGATCTTCGACTTCCGCGATGATGGCTCCTTCTCTCGGCACATCGTTTACGAGCACCCTCAGGTCGGCACCGTTCTTCCACACGCTCACCGCCGAAAGGTTTTTATCTTCGAACACGACCTCAAGGCCGGGAACCTGTTTGGCCGCGTAATACTTTAATTGAGCTGGCTGCTGCTTCATTT
>JAJNPX010000324.1 GCA_021155145.1 Acidisarcina sp.
ACGTAATCCGAGACCTCGCCGCTCGACTGGTTATAGGTTCGGATGCGGCTTCCGTTCCTGGTCACCCGAGAGATCACGCCGTCAAGCGTTATGGTGCCGTTGTACCATGTGCCGCGGGAATAACGGCCTTGATTTACGACCGTGATCTCGCCCGTGCGAGAGATCGACATCGTACGCCCCGAGCCCTGTACCCAGCGCCAGTTGCCGACCGCCCAGTTCGGCGGCCTGCTGATATTCACCCCGCCACCGCCACCGCCACCGCCGTAACGGACGTAGTCGCTCACCTCACCGCTCGAGCGGTTGTAAGTGCGGATGCCGTTGCCGTACTGAGTAAGCGTCGAAACGACGCCGTCGAGCACGATGGTCCCGTTGCGGTACCTGCCGCTCGAGGGGCGTCCCTGATTATCGACTGTCACGGTACCGTTCGCGTTGATCGTCATCCGGCGGTCGGACCCATTGGTCCAATACCATGTGCCGATCGCCCACGACGGGGGCCGGTTCCCGGTTCCGGGATAACCGGGATTTCCGGGATTTCCGGGATTCCACGGCCCGCCATTCCAGCCGCCGCCCGCTATCCCGGGCAGATCGAAAGTGTCCGCAAGGCGATTTACATTGTTTCTGAGCTGGTTCCACTGCCGCTCGATATTTCTCCTGAACGCGATGCTGTTCATCGTGGTATTTATCGGCCGCGCATTGGATACCACGTTCTGCACCTGATTTCTGCTCTGCCACCAATTGTCATCGTTGTCGAAATTACTTCGCAGCCTGTCGGTCGCATTCTCGAACGAATTGACTTGATTGCGGTAGGTCCGTTTCTGGCCGCTGCTCAGGTTCGAGCGGTCCAGCTCGCGGATAAAATCCTGCCGAAATTCGTCCGCGCTGTCCTCCATTCGACGGATGATGTCATTAACGTCATTGCGCGAAAGCTGGCCGACATAACGACCCTGGGCGTCTACCATCCCGGCCCCGCCCAAGACCATAAGTGCTGCAAAGACTATAGATATAGCCGCAGCTAAATTTGTGTTCCTTTTCATAAAGTCCCCCTTACCTTGCCATTTTTCTTTGGCCGATCTGCTGTTTTTAATCCCGAACCCGGGCTCGCCGCCCCGCCGCGATCAGCGGGACCTTTGGGCGCCGACTCGGACGACCAGACTACGCTATTTCGATTCGAGGAGATTATATTAGAAGTTCTCTGTGCACAACAACCCCAAATGACTGTTTCAATTGAGGAATACGGCTTCGAACTCCCGGCGGAACTGATCGCGAACGAACCTTTGGAGGTAAGATCGGCGTCGAGGATGCTGACGCTCGATCGTACCGCCGAATCGTTTGATGATGCGCGATTCGATGAGTTGCCACAATTTCTGCGTCGCGGCGATGTGCTCGTTTTGAATAATACAAGGGTCTTTCCGGCGAGGCTGATCGGGGTGTCGTCAACCGGTGCCCGGGTCGAGATCTTTCTCATAGAGCGGACCGGTGAGAACCGTTGGAAAGCATTGGCCAAGCCGGCGAAACGGCTGTCAGCCGGCAAGTCGGTCAAATTCTCTGACGAGCTTTCTGCGGTCGTGGAGGGCAGGGCCGACGATGGCTCGGTCGTCCTCGAATTCCAGTGCTCGGGCGACCTTGACGATGCCATCGACCGCGTTGGGCGTACCCCGCTTCCGCCCTACATAAAACGGCCGGAAAACCTGCCCGACGGCGACCGCGAGAGGTACCAGACGGTCTATGCCAAACGACGCGGTGCGATCGCCGCACCTACCGCGGGGCTCCACTTCACAAAGGAGATATTCGCTGCACTCGAGAATGCCGGCGTCCAGATAGCCGAGATCACGCTTCATGTCGGATACGGTACCTTCGAACCGATACGGGTCGACGACCTCTCGAAGCACACGGTGCAGCCCGAAAGGTACACGATCGATCCGGCAACCTCGGAAATTTTGAACGCCGCCCGAACAGATCGCCGCCGGATCATCGCGGTCGGCACGACCTCCACGCGGGCACTTGAGTTCAATTACGGTAAATACGGTAATTTCAGATCCGCGTCGGAATTGGCGAGCCTGACCATCCTGCCGGGCACAAAAATCTCATCGATCGACGGAATGATAACCAACTTTCACCTGCCAAAAAGCTCGCTTCTCGTCCTGGTTTCATCTTTTGCGGGCCGCGACCTTATAATGAGGGCATACAAACACGCGGTCGAAGAAAGATATAGATTCTATAGCTACGGCGACTGTATGCTAATACTCTAGAAGGAAATGGCGTTTCTCGATTCGATAAGGAGCTTTTTCGTCCCCGCGGCAGAATTTGGCGTGGAACGTGCCGTAGTATCGGCGCCGCCGATGGCCTACGCCATTAAGCCGCTGACCGAGCGCGACTCCAAAGACGTTCTCCGCCTGAATCTGCGTTGCTTTAAGAATGGCGAGAACTATACCCGATACACCTTTGCCTACCTTTTTAACGAACCGCGGTCGCTGAGCTACAAGGTCGTCACAGATAAAGGAGAAATGGCGGCCTTTGCCTTTGCCCTGATAAGCACCGACGGGACAGCCCACCTGACCACGATCGGCGTCGCGCCGGAGCACCGCCGCCGCGGCCTCGCGAATATGCTGCTTCGGCACCTCGAAGACGTTCTGAGAATAAAGGGGATCAGCACCATCGTGCTCGAACTCAGGGTGAGCAATTTCGCCGCAAAAACGCTGTACACCGAGGCCGGCTAGTCCATGCTTAACCGCATCGCAAAATACTATTCGGACGGCGAGGACGGATTTATGATGGTCAAATCGATCGTCTGACCCGCAAAGCAACTACCTTGAAGTTCAGCCTTCCGCACATATATCCGATAACCGACGCGGGCATCTCTGGCCTCGCTCACCATGCGCAGGCACGAGCGCTCGCGGGCGCCGGATGCCGATTCCTGCAGATCCGCGACAAACAGGCAACATCGCGCGAGCTTTACGAGGAAGTACTGCGGTCGATCGGCGAGATGCGTCCGCTTGGCGGCCGGGTGATCGTGAACGACCGCGTGGATATCGCGATGGCCGCGGGCGCCGACGGCGTACATCTCGGCCAGAGCGATCTGTCGCCCGCCGACGCCCGAAAGCTGATGGGAGAGGCCGCGATCATAGGATTCTCGGCCCATTCTATCGAGCAGGCACTCCATGCCCTCGCTTTGCCGATCGATTATCTGGCCATCGGCCCTATCTTCGACACACGGACCAAGGCAGACCCCGATCCCACCGTTGGTGTCGAGATGATCCGACAGGTTCGGCTCGCCATCGGCGAAATGCCGCTGGTCGCGATCGGCGGCATCGATTCGGGAGATCTGCAGGATGTGCTTGAGGCCGGTGCCGATTCGGCGGCGATAATAAGCGGCCTCGCCGGGGCCTCGGCCGGCATCGGCGCCAGATTTCAGGAACTCGCCGAACTGGCTAACACTGTAAAACAATTATAAAAAATGCCTTGCATTTAATTGCTCGGTGAGCGATACTTATGGTGCAGCCGCTCTGGCTGCATCCGGCCTCGATACGCCGTCTTGCCTCTCCGGCCCTCAGCCACTTTCAGGAGCCAGTTCCATAAAATGAGTTTGCTTGATGTTGCACCGATTATTGAGCAGATGCTGCTTATCTCAGATAACGTCAGCGATCTGAATTTCTCGTGCGGGCAGAAGCCCCAGGTCGAGATCAACGGCAGCCTTTACTCCGCGTCGCCGCTCGGGATCGGGAGATTGACCGCCTTTCAGACGGAGATGATCGCGATGGCGATCCTCCGCGGAAATCCCGATGCCGCCTACCAGCTCGCGAAGGCACGCACGGCCGACCTCAGCTACGCTCTGCCGGGAAAATGCCGTTTCCGCGTAAATATCTTTCAACAGAGGAATTCCTATTCGATCGTGATGCGTGTGATCCCGCACGAGATACCCTCATTCGAGCAGTTGAATATACCGCAGCAGCTTAAAGACGTCTGCGGCATCCGAAATGGGATCGTCCTTTTGACCGGACCGACCGGCTCGGGAAAGAGTTCGACACTTGCGGCGATCATCGACCAGATAAACGAAACGAAAAGCTATCACATCGTGACGATCGAGGACCCGATCGAGTTTCTTCACAACCATAAGAAGAGCACGATAAATCAGCGCGAGGTCGGTGCCGATACAAAGGATTTCGCGTCGGCACTGCGTGCGGCCCTCAGGCAGGCGCCGAAGGTGATCCTCGTCGGTGAGATGCGTGATATCGAAACGACCGAGATAGCGCTCGAAGCGGCCGAGACCGGCCATCTGGTCCTCTCCACCCTGCACACGATAGACGCCTCAAAAACCATCGACCGCATCATCGGGCTTTATCCGAAGAATGAAGAAAAGGTCATCCGCACGCG
>JAJNPX010000331.1 GCA_021155145.1 Acidisarcina sp.
TTCGTTCGTCCCTTTGGCGGGACGGCTTGCGTTTATCCGCACGGGGTCGGCGGCGGTTGTCAGGTCGGCGAGGCATAGGTGTATTAGACACTATGTTTGTCGGTCGAGCACGCCGAACAGGGGCGGCAGAAGACTATTTCAGGACCCTTTGGGGAGATCGGACAACGCTTTGCGATCTTTGCGACTCTGCGTGAAGCTTTTTGTTCTTAGATTGGAGACGAGGAAATTTAACGCAAAGACGCAAAGCACGAAAAGAGTTATTGGCTTAATGCGCGGGCCGGTGTAGCCGAAAAATGCTGACGCAAATCTTCCAATTACAGCCGCCGGATGCTAAAGTTAATGATTTGTACCGCAACGCATTAGGCGGTCGATGCGTCTAACCGGAATGACCGGAATATGGCAATGAAAGAGGACGCGATATCATATGTTCGAGCAGGAATCATACAGTTTTGAGGTACCGGCGGAACCGCTTCGCGAGGGTGATCTGTTTTATCACTACGAGGTGGGCCGGTGGCAGCTGAATAACCGGATCTATACGATCCTCGCGATCGCCACGGTGATCAACTTCGCGTTTTTCGGCATCCTCGCACAGACAAATGTCCTCACTGCACGCGGCTGCGAGAGCCCCTTTGTGGGACGCGTATGCCAGGTGCTGGATATGGCGTACGTCGGAACTATGCTGTACGGGACCGACCGCGAATATGTGGACGCAGCGTACGACAAGATCGACCTTGACGATGCCGAGGTGGTCTGGATCGATCAGACTGGCGTGCCGGCCCAGCTTGGGTATCCCGAAGGATATTTCCAGATCGCGAACCCCGAACAGTTCGCGCAGCAGCAGGCCATGCTGAATGGGGCTCCCGCAAACGATGGCTTCGATTCCGGAGCTTTTACGCCGCTGACCCCGCCTGTTCAGAGCGGCAGCAGCCTAATCGACACTCCGGCGATCGCACCGAAAAAGAACCCAAAGGCACGCCCGGACAAGCTTCCCGATTCGCCCTTTGACCTTTCTGAGGTAAATGGTGACTCATCCGCCGATACCAACCCAGAGAAGGGAAAGACCAACGTCAATTCGGACAAGAAACCGAACGAGGACCAGACGGCGAATGCGAACACGCAAAGGCCTGAACAGCCGAAGAGCGACACGATCGATGCAATAGAGATAAATAAGCGGCCGGTCGCCGACCTCGGCAACACCGTGAATGAACTGATCGCAAAGAACGAGCTTGACCTTCAGACGCCGTTCATCGGCAGCGCCAAGGGCAAGCTGAACAAGGACGGCCGGATCGATCCAAAATCGCTGAAACTGCAGATCGAGAGTCCCGATAAAGATATGCAAACGGTCGTTAGGGATGGGATCCTCGCGATCGATGCTGCAGGCTATCTGAAATATCTATCTGCCATCAGCGGGCGTGACTTTGACCTCCTGCTCAAACAGGATGATACGAACATATCGGCGACCGTTCAGTCCGAGATGGAAAGCGAAACACGTGCCCGCTCGATAAAGAGCAGCCTCGATCTGGCATTGAGTATCGCAAAGGCGAAAAAGCAGGGCGAGGACGCTGACCAGGACGATAAGGACGATCTGACACTGCTCGAAGGAGCAAAGGTGGAAGCCGTCGGGAAACGGGTGGTCATAACCTTTACGGTTCCGAAAGAGGTCGCATTGCCGATGATCCAACGTAAGCTCGCCGAGCAGGCCGCCGAAATGAAAAAGCCGAGCGGGAATGCAATGACGCCGAGAGATGATAATACTGCTGCAAGGTAGTTTTCAGGCTGTGGAATGAACCCTAAGAAGTCTCAAAACTCTCTCCTGATCCTTACCACACTCGGAGTGTACCTCGGCCTGTTGATGGTCGGCGGTGCCGCCCCGCAGGTCTTTGCACATTCGGCGACCACCCGAAATTTTGAGATCTCCGACGAGATCGAGGTCAAGGACGACCTTGACAAAAAGCCTGACGACGAACGCTCAACCGCTCGTGAATCGCTTGAGACCTACCTTCAGGATGTCGAGCTTTTTCTCAAAACTTTGAAACGACTCGGTAGGTCTGGGTATTTCGATCCTCTTAATGACACCTTCGAGGTCGGCCAGGCAACCCAGTTGCCCTGCGTCCCGGCAAACGAAACTGGCAGCTATACCGCCAATAAGTTTGTAGCAAGAAACGACCTGATCCGCCCGCACCTTGAGCGGTTCAGCAAACTGCTGACCGACGGTTATTCTCTCGGTGATTGCTTGCCCGGTACGAGGTTCGCCCCTGGAGAAGCTACCGAGTCGAGGTTTGAGTTTCGACTGAGCCAAACCGAATTCTCCGTCGATGTCACTGCACGGAAACTCTCGCCCAATGGCGCGAAAATGCTCGCAAGGGTCTTGGACGGCACGGCTCGCTTAATGAAGGCAGAATCAAAGGATGCCATTCGCCTCAAGCTTTTCGCACGAACCTCTTTTCACTCCGATAAGGACCACGTCCGCATCGTTACCCGTCTGCCGAGGGCAGACCTCGACGCCCTGCTTGCGAAAGACGCAAAGTAGCGGCGGTCCGCATCCCGCCATTCGATTTCAGTTCACTTAGAGTTCTATACAGGCAGTCCTGATGGGATAATTAGTAATTACTAAATTAGTAATTATTAATTGATTTAGGGAAAAGTTGCCGCTGAGAACTCTACCAGAGGATCAAAATGCCAGTAAACAGTTTTGCAGATAAGTTAGTCAAGAAAGTATTCGGATCGAGCAGCAGCATTTTCCTTAAAAAGGTCGCGCCTATCGTAACCGAGATAAACGAATGGGAAGCAAAGATCGAGAAGCTCTCGGACGAGGAGCTAAAAGCTCAAACGCAGAAGTTCAAAGAGATCATACAAAACCGCCTCGCTCAGTTCGATTCAAGCGCCGAGGGGCAGTCGGAGGAGGCTCCGCAACTTGCGAGTCACGGGTCTACGAAGATCCCCAAAAGCGTTAAGGACCGCCGACGCAAGGCCGAGCAGGAGATCCTCCACGAACTTCTTCCTGAAGCCTTCGCCACCGTCCGCGAAGCATCAAAGCGGGTGACCGGAATGCGTCACTTCGATGTGCAGATGATCGGTGGTGTCGCGCTCCATCAGGGACGCATCGCCGAGATGCGAACGGGTGAGGGTAAAACCCTCGTCGCGACCTTGCCGTCGTATCTGAACGCTCTGACCGGCCGCGGAGTCCATGTCATCACTGTAAACGACTACCTTGCATCTCGCGACGCCGAGTGGATGGGCAAGATCCATCAATTCCTTGGCCTGACGGTGGGGTGCATCCAGAACGACATGGACGACGTGGAGCGAAAGGAGGCGTATGCAAGCGACATAACATACGGCACCAACAACGAATTCGGCTTCGATTACCTTCGCGACAATATGAAGTTCGATGTCGAATCGCTCGTACAGCGTGACCACTATTACGCGATCGTCGATGAGGTTGACTCGATCCTTATCGACGAGGCTCGTACGCCGCTGATCATCTCGGGAGCAACGGACGATGCGACCGACAAATATTACGTCGCGAACGACATTATCCCCCGCCTCGAAAAAGGCCATAAGGACGAAGAGACGAAGGTCACGACCGGCGATTACCTGGTAGATGAGAAGAATCATTCCGCCGTTCTGACAGAACAGGGTGTGTCGAAGGCGGAAAAGCTTCTCGGCGTGGCAAACCTTTACGACCCGTCGAATATGGAGCTCCTTCATTGCGTCGAGCAGGCACTGAAGGCACACACGCTGTACAAACGCGATCACCATTACGTCGTTCAGGACGGCGAGGTCATCATCGTCGATGACTTCACCGGACGCCTGATGCAGGGCAGACGATGGTCCGACGGGCTTCATCAGGCCGTCGAAGCAAAAGAAGGCGTAAAGATCGAACGTGAGAACCAGACCCTTGCAACCATCACGCTTCAGAACTACTTCCGTATGTACGAGAAGCTGTCCGGCATGACCGGTACCGCGGAAACGGAAGCCGAAGAATTTGGCACGACGTACAACATCGATGTAGTGGTCATCCCCACGAACCGCTCCATGATCCGGCAGGATCACTCCGACATGATCTACCGGACGCTTCCCGAGAAATGGGATGCCGTCGTCGAGGAGATCAAGGAGCTTCACACTCTCGGCCGACCAGTTCTGGTTGGAACGGTCTCCGTAGAAAACTCGGAGTTGATCTCGGAAAAGCTCAAAGCGATCGGTATCAAGCACAACGTGCTGAACGCCAAATACCACGAGCGCGAAGCGGAGATCATCGCCCAGGCCGGACGCAAGGCTGCCGTGACGATCGCGACCAACATGGCCGGCCGCGGTACCGACATTTTGCTTGG
>JAJNPX010000348.1 GCA_021155145.1 Acidisarcina sp.
GCTTGCCCGAAAGGTCATTGATGTCAAAATGGGCGGGAAGCTCAGGATCGGTCGCCGGGTCCCACACTTCGTAATCGACGCCGTTGGTGATGCCGATGAGGCGATCTGAACGCTGCCGCGTAAGCCAGTCAAGCCCGTATCCATTCTCCGCCGTCTGTATCTCAAACCCGTAACGCCGCGAAACGGTCGAGAGCACGTCCGAAACTTCCAACCCTGCCTTCATTGCCGACGCATATCCGTTAAACGCGAATGCGTTTCGCGCAAAGGCAGACCCAAAGCCGAACTTCCATAGATCACTCGAGGCGAAACCGCCCTGATAGGCCATGTTGTGGATCGAAAATACCGTGCGCGTGTTTCGCCAGTGATCGTCCCACCGCCGCCGCTCGGCGATCTCGACAGCCGCGAATCCGCAGTGCCAATCATTCAGATGGACTATTTCCGGAGCCCTGCCGATACGCTTCAGCAACACGAGTGCAGCGTGATTGAAAAACGCGAACCGCTCGTGATCTTCCGAATAGCCGTAGATCGAATCGCGATGAAAGAGCGACGGCGCGTCGATCAGAAAAGTCGGGGAGCCGTTCGCCTCGCTGTAAAAGGCCTTTGCCGGATAAACGCCTCCGCGCCAATCTATGTTCAGATCGTCGATCGCCGTTTCCCAAAGATATTCACCCTTTGTCTGCCAATAGCACGGCGTGATCAGCAGCGAATCGACCCCGACAGCCTTCAGAGCCTTCGGCAACGCCCCGGCGACATCCCCGAGCCCTCCCGTTTTCGAATATGGCACGGCCTCCGCCGCGATCACAGCAACACGCATAAAAAAATAGTCAGCAGGTGTAGTCGTATGCAGCCATCGGGATCTACGCCGGCTAAGCTGCGAAAAACTACAGGCTACTGACCAGGGGCCTTACTGGTTACCGGCATTAGGTCTGCATCGAAGCAAGGAATTCCGCGTTCGTCTTGGTCTTGCCGAGGCGTTCGAGGACGACCTCCATCTGTTCGACGGGTGAAAGCGGATTGAGCACACGCCGCATTACCCAAATGCGGTTCAGGTCCTCTTTGCTGATCAGGAGTTCTTCCTTTCGGGTGCCCGATCTTTGCAGGTCGATCGCCGGGAAAAGGCGCTTATCCGAGAGACGCCGGTCGAGGTGTATCTCAGAGTTGCCGGTACCCTTGAATTCCTCAAAGATGACGTCGTCCATACGGGAACCGGTATCTATCAGGGCGGTCGCTATGATCGTCAATGAGCCGCCCTCTTCGATGTTTCGCGCAGCTCCGAAGAATCGCTTCGGACGTTGAAGTGCGTTCGAATCGATACCGCCCGAGAGGATCTTGCCTGAAGGCGGAACGACCGCATTGTGCGCTCGTGCGAGACGCGTGATCGAGTCCAAAAGTATGACCACATCGCGTTTGTGTTCGACGAGGCGTTTTGCCTTTTCGATGACCATGTCGGCAACCTGAACGTGCCGCGTCGGCGGTTCGTCAAATGTCGATGATATGACCTCTCCGCGGACGGAACGCTGCATATCCGTGACCTCTTCCGGCCGTTCGTCGATGAGCAGCACGATGAGCGTCGTTTCCGGATGATTTTCTGTGATGGAGTTGGCGATGGTCTGGAGCAGCATCGTCTTACCGGTACGCGGCGGGGCGACGATCAAGGCGCGCTGGCCCTTGCCGATCGGCGTGACCAGGTCGATGACGCGTGCGGCGATATTTTCCGGCCCGACCTCCATCTTCAGCTGCTCATCCGGATAGAGCGGGGTCAAATTGTCGAAAAATACCTTTTCGCGGGATTGCTCCGGGGCTTCAAAGTTGATCGCTTCGACCTTGATCAGGGCAAAGTATCGCTCGCCTTCTTTCGGCGGCCTGATCTGGCCGGAAACGGTATCGCCGGTCCTCAGATCGAATTTGCGGATCTGCGAGGGACTGACGTAAATATCGTCCGGCCCGGGCAGGTAGTTATATTCCGGGGCGCGGAGGAATCCGAACCCGTCCGGGAGCGTTTCAAGCACGCCCTCGGAAAAGATCAGTCCGCTCTTTTCGGTCTGTGCGGCAAGCACTTTGAAAATGAGTTCCTGCTTGCGAAGCCCGGTTGCGCCCTCGATGCCCATTTCCTTGGCGATATGGGTCAGCTCGCTGATCGACATATCCTTAAGGCCGGCGAGATTCAGCATTTCCTGCTTTTCGCCGTTCGGCCCTCTTTGATCGCGGCGGTCGCTGCCTCTCTGGGCCTCTTTGCCGTTCGACGATACGTCCGGGGCGGTTTCCGCGGGTGCGGTTTCCGTGGGTGCGGTTTCAACGGCTGCGGTCTCTTCGCCGTTGGAATTCTCTTCGATGTCTTCCGCGTTGCTGCCGTCGTCAGACTTTACTGCCTTGGGCTTACGGGTTGATGTGGTTTTCGTTGCCATGATTTTGCGGTGTTTTACCGATAATTGATGTTGATTCCACGTTTTGCAGTTTCAGGTGTTCGGCAAGCTTTGGCCCCTCGGTAGAGATGAAAAAGAAAGGTGGATTACGTATGGATTAAGTTGTAGTAATTACAAATGAAACAATCCTTGAGCTTCCTCAAGAACCCTTGAAGTTATAGGGATGCTTCTTTTCTACTACAAAACAAGCATTAAAGCAACTACATTTTCAAGAAATCAAGGCCATTGGGAAATGGCGTCCCCGATGGCAGACCACACGTCGTCCCGGCCCTTTCCGGTTTGCGACGAGTAAGCGATCACGTTATCTCTGTTAAGAGCCAGCCTCGCCACCTTAAGTTGCTTCAAAAGTTGATTGCTCGAAAGTTTGTCCGCCTTTGTCGCGACCACGGTATGGGGTTTTTCGTTGAAGTGCAGCCACTCGTTAAGCTGCATATCGAGTTTTGAAGGTTCGTGCCGCAGGTCGATGAGCTGAACGCAGAGGGCCAGTTGATCCCTCTGCGAGAGATATTCCTCTGCCATTTTCCCCCAGTCGGAACGCATCGTCTTGGAAACCTTCGCATATCCGTAACCGGGCAGGTCAACGAAATAGAATTCCCCGTTTATAAGGAAGTAGTTTATGCTCTGGGTCCTGCCTGGCGTGTTCGATGTCCGGGCCAGGCCCTTTCGCCCAAGGAGCGAATTGATGAGCGATGACTTCCCCACATTCGACCGGCCCAGAAAGGCGATCTCGGGCCGTCGGTCATCGACCCAGTGGCTGCTGTTGAAAGCGCTCTTTACAAAATCCGCTGAGGTTACCTTTATCATCTTCTAACAAAAATAGACCGGGCCGTTCGGATCGCCAAGTTTGCCAAAGCGATCCAAAACGGTCCGGTTGCGGAGATCTCCTCCAAAAAACAATTAATTCTGCCTTACGGGAGCCCGCGGCATCTTATCCGGAGCGAACCGCGGGAGCAGAGCGTCTGCCATTGCCAGGTTATAGACCGCGGTCGCGATGATCACCGCCGACTTCTTCACGTCATCCTCGACGATCCTTTCGTAAGTATCGAGATTCGTGTGCCATGTATGTGTGAAATACTCGATCGGATCCTGCTGGACACCGATCCCGGGAAGGCCGGCATTGTTGAACGAAGTGTGGTCCGATCCACCCAGGCCACGGCTTGAGGTGGAGGTCGCGCCGCCAAAACCGTAATCGGCAAACGAACCGGTCGCGGCACGAAGCGGCCCCGCGGCCTCGGGCGGCCCAAAGACGCTGAATCCGCGTGCTTTGCCCGTCCCGGAATCGATATTGAAATAACCGCCGAACTTTGAGAATGCCGGCGTGGGTTCCTCCGCCGAACCAAAGTGCTTTTTCACATAAGCCTGCGAACCGAGCAGGCCCTGCTCCTCGCCGCTCCAAAGGGCCACCCGAATGGTTCGGCGCGGCTTGACGCCGACCGCCTTCAGGATGCGAGCCGCCTCCATCATAACGGCGCAGCCGATAGCGTTGTCCGTGGCCCCCGTCGCCGCGTGCCAGGAATCGAGGTGGCCGCCGAGCATGATCACTTCGTCGGCCTTATCGGTACCGGCCAGCTCGCCTATCGTGTTATACGCGACCTTCCCTTCCGGGTAGATCTGGTTCTGGATGTTGAACTCGAGCTCGACCTTTTTCCCGTCCTTCATAAGCCGCACAATGCGGCCGAAGTCCTCGTTTCGCATCACGACCGTCGGTACGACCTTGGCCGGATCGAAACCGCTGGCAAATGCCCGGATCTGTCCGTGTTCACGGCCCGCGTCGTTCACCCGCACCTTTACCCCGCTGGCGAGTAGAAAGGCGTTGGCCTGTTCGTTTATCCTTGCAAATGGCAGCGCGTCAGGCTTTGGCTCCTGCCGCTGCTGCGGCTGAACCTGGATCGGGCCCTGCTGCGGTGGCGGAGGCAGGGCATTCGGATCGAAACGCCGCGTTATCACCTCGTCGGATATTCGTTTTGCGGGCGGTTCGAAATTCACCGGTATCGAGGCCGGATTTCCCCAGATCACGATCTTGCCTTGCACCTGCGATCGAACGCTGTTCAGGTAGGCGTCGAGTTCGGCCTGGTTCGGCCGGGGCGGGAGCACCATCTGAAATGCTTCACCCGAGGCCACGCCATTCGTGCTCGGCGTCCAGGCAAGCACCTCGAACACAAGATTGTCCTTGACCGGTGCCGTAATGAATCCGGCGGCTCTCTCATTCACCCAACCGGGATTTCCCCAGTCCCAGGGTTCCATATCGACCCGGTCAAATCCCCATGTTCTCATCTGGCCCATCGCCCATTCGCCGGCGGCTTTGAGCTTTGGCGAACCGGTCAGACGCGGCCCGTAGACATCCGTCAGCACATGGAGTGTCTTCATTATCTGGGAATTCTCCATTCCCTCTTTGCGGATGCGTTCATTGATGTCAGAAGCGGGTGCCGCTCCCTGTGCGAACATCGACATTGGGGCGATGAATGCAAGCATCAGCACGGACGAAATTACAGCGTTAAGTTTTTTCATTCTCGATTGAATACTAGACGACGGACGATTCTCGACTCGGCGTCGATCTAGGTTGGGTCTATATTATGGTCGTATGACGAACCGAAGGGTTTCGATATTTATACATTAATACAAATGCAAAGGTTTCAAAAAGCGGCCATTTCGGAACGGTATTGTGCGGATCGAAGTCGATTGACGTATAGTTTGGCCGGTTCACAAGAATAATATGAGGACACTTGGCAGAGTTCTGGCGGTGCTGGTCGCCGTCGAGCATATCGGGATAATGATCCTCGAGATGTTTTTCTGGGACCATCCCGTCGGACGGCAAGTATTTTCTATGACGCCCGAGATCTCGGCGGCCTCAGCGACGCTCGCGGCAAATCAGGGTCTGTATAATGGCTTTCTCGCCGCCGGCATCTTCTGGGGCGTGGGCTCCGATAGGAGAGACGTACTCGTCTTCTTTCTTTCCTGTGTCGTCGCGGCCGGCCTCTTCGGCGGAGCGACGGCAAAGACCTCGATCATATTTACCCAGGCGATGCCGGCCCTCGCGGCACTGTTTGTCGTTCTCGTCGGTTCAGGGCGCAGAGCAAATTGACGCCATCGGTTCCGTCCGGATCTGTTTCTGGAATTCAAATACCATTCTCACTATTCACCTGATACAACAACCGATACCGTGATCCTTTCTGGACCGGACGCGACGACCGCGTACCGCGATAGGCCCGGAAGAGAGATCAAAAATACGGCTCGCCGTGTCCTTGAATTCGGAGGCGCCAAGCCGGAGGTGTAATTATGAGAGCAATCAGTAAACTGGAAACCTTTAACGCTGTACTAACACAGTTTCTTTTATTTGCGGTCGTGCTCGGCACTTTTGCGGGCGCATCGCTCGGCCAAAAGATCGACCGGCGCCAAATTCTCGCCAAAACCGTGGAAGAGGCTCCAAAGGCCTCCGCCGAGCCCGAAACCGGGTGCATCGGTACCGAGATCATCACTACCGGAAATTCCGCTACCGACGGCACCAAGGGCAATATCCGTACGTTCAGTTCGGGTGCCTTCAGTGTAAAGGCGAGTGCATTCAGCCGCCGCCTCAGCGATGGAGTTTGGGAGACCGCCTTTCTCGGAGCATATGGTTCCGGCCTCGGGGTCACGGACAATGGCGAAGGCTCGGGAGCAAACGACACCCATCGCGTCGACAACGTCGGCAGCCGGCTGAATTACGTTATGTTCGAATTCAACCAGCCCGTCGTGGTCGATCAGGTCTATCTGGATGCCGTGCTCAACGACAGTGACATTACGGTCTGGATCGGCAATGCTAACGACCCTTTCAATAACCACCTTTCGCTAAGTGATGCACTGCTGGGAAGCTTTGGGCCCTCGGCCGACAACGATACCTCGAGCTCGGCCGCCCGTTGGGCAAACATCAACGCCTCCAACACGGTCGGAAATGTTCTGGTCGTCGCGGCATCCGTTACCGATACGACACCGGAAGACTGGTTCAAGATCCGCAAACTGCAGGTGAATTGCAGGCCGCCGAGCACCGCCAGAGTCGAGATCATCAAAGAGGTCGGTACGCTTGACGGTTCGAATGCGTCCGTAGCATCGTTCGATTTCGACGCGACCGGACTCGGAACTTCGACCTTCTCACTTGTCGATAACAACGTGACCGGCCCCGATCGTTTCATCAACAACGGGATCACCTCTTTTGGAGAGCTTCACCCAATAACGGTCACCGAGCGGCAGCCGTTCGGATGGTCACTCGTGGACCTTGTCTGCAAAGAGACCGGTACGCAGAACTCGACAATAGATTTTGCCGCACGGTCGGTCACGATCATTGCCGAGCCGGGCGAGTCCATCGTATGCACCTTCACCAACGGCCAGGCATCACCGAGTGCTGCAACGGCAAATATATCGGGACGTGCCGTGACGGCCGATACCACTACGGGCATCAGCGGGGCCATTCTGACACTGCTCGACGCGCAGACCGGTGAAACGAGAACCGTTCGGACAAACCAGTTCGGATACTACTCTTTCAACGATATCGACGTGGACAAGTTCTACGTGTTGACGATAAGCCATCGCCGCTATTCGTTCTCGCAGGCGACCCGGGCATTCACGCTGCGGGAAAACCTGATGGATGAGAATTTTATCCAGACCTACTAGTTTGGATATAAATTGAAATGAAAGAGGTCGTCTGAAAAGAACCTTTTTCGGAAATTAGTAACCACAAAATGACACGAAAAGGCACGAAACAATGGAAGAATTAAGTTTAGTGCCATTTCGTGTTTTTTCGTGGCTACAATTCTCCTGATTTCGACTTTTCAGGCTTCCTCCCCTTTGTTTTTGAATTGTACCGTCGAGATCGAACGATCCGCCCG
>JAJNPX010000366.1 GCA_021155145.1 Acidisarcina sp.
CGCGATATTTATGCCGCTTGCGGGCAGCTTGCCGCAAAACAAGAACCGAATCTGATCCAGATACAGACCGCATAATATGGAACTTCTTATTCCGGGCCTGATCCTCGTCGCGCTCATGGTTTGGGCGTCAACCCGCATTAAGCGAAACGCGGCGGCGGCATATGATGCCGAAGTGATCGAAACAGAGGAGTTTTCGATCGCAAAACCCGAAGGATTTCTGCACGTATTGAATGACGATTCGGGACTCGCCTTCCGGGCCTACTCGAAAGGCTTCGGCACGGTCGGGAACCGGGACGTGCGTCGTTCGACGATCGAGATCGAGGCACTGCGCGGCACCGATATAGAGAAAAGGCTCAAAGAGATCTCGGCCGACGCGGGATCGATCGGCCCGGTCGAGGCATACATAGACGGAGGCGAAAAAGCCGCTCTTGTCAGGACGACGGCGGTGATAGACGGCGGCGAGTTCGATGTGGCCCGAAAACTAATAACCCGCGGCGACACGGTCTACGAAGTTCGGGTCACGACGCTGTCGGAATTCATCGGGGAGCATTCAGATGAGATAGAATCGATCCTGGATTCGGTCCGGGTAGATTAAGAACATCCCGATGCGTCAGGATCTCATCCGAGTTTGGTTGTTATGAAAAAAACATTCCTTGTATCTACTTTATTCATATTGCTCTGCGGTTCGGCCGCGGTCTCGGCACAGACGGTCAGCGGTTCTATCGGAAACGGCACGGCCCAAAAAGGAAAGGCGACACGCGGAGTGATAGTTCTGAACATCCCCGCGGGGCTTCACGTGGACTCGAACCGTCCGGCGAGCGAGTATGCGATCCCAACGACCGTTCGACTCTCGTCAGCGGGAGCGCGGGTCAGCGGCCCCACCTTTCCGCGCGGCGTGAACCGAAAGTTTCAGTTTTCGGAGAGCACGATAAACGTGTACGAGGGTACGGTCCGGTTTCCTTTCACACTCACGGTACCAGCGGGTTTTCGCGGAGACACGGTACGAGTCAGGGCGGTGGTGAGGTACCAGGCGTGCACCGACGAGGTCTGCTATCCTCCGCGAACAAAAGAGATAACGCTGACGGCACGCATCCGCTAATTCTCGGCGGGCAGCTTGAAAATACTGGGAACGAACTCAAGTGAGACGAGATCGCCGTCCAGCTTCTTCGACCTCCCACTGACCGGGCGATACGTAACGACCGCCGAGAGCGTCGGATAAGATACGCCGCACGAAAACCGCAGTCCACCGGCATCGGGCGTGTATGCGACTATCTTGAGCTGATCTGAAGGCGGAGCCTTCAACTTCAGGAGCCCTCCGGGGCCGTTTATCTGAAACACAGCTTCTTTTCCCGAACACTCGATCTTCTGAACGCTTCCGATCAACCTGAGTTCGCCGTCAGATGGCTGCCGCAGAGATTGAGAGAGGCGCTCGAGCATCATTTGCTCCCGCTTTTCTTCCATCTCCGCGAGCTGCTTTGCGGATACCTCGGCGTTCCTCTTTAGATCGGTCGGCGGGCCGCCCTGAATAATGATATTCGGGGCACTTGCGATCTCTTCGGGCGTCAGGAGCTTGAAATCGGGCGGAACGAAGTGGAGCGCAGTGAGAATATTCTTTGCCCCGGATGGCTTATATGTCATCACGACGAGTTCGTCCTTGATATCCGCGTCACACCCAATTGAAACGTCGTTGGTACCCTCATGGAGAACCATCAGCTTCAACGACTGAAAGTCCTTGCTGTTCAGCGTTAACTTGCCGTCTTGACCGACGGCTGCATAGGTCACCTCTCCGCGTGGGCAGCTCACCTTTTCGATACGGCCGACGGTTCGCCGCTCGTCGGGCGCCGGCGATTCCATCATTATATTCAGATTGCGGATCTCGCGGTCGCGTTCCAATTTGGCATATTCCTCGTCGGTCATCGACGAGCGTTTCACCAATATCGGCCTCGATGCTCCGCCCGGCTGATCTGCCGACACCGCGAGCGTCGCATTTCGCTTCGCCTCTTCGTATTGCGAAACAGTCGAAGCGATCTGGGCGGCATTGGCACGCATTGCGTCGTCCTCGGCCGTCTTGGCCAGCCGGTCGGCTATCGCCTTCGCCTCGTTGTACTTCTCCTGGCGAAGATAGATCTGCGCCATGAGCAGCTCGAATTGCTGGCTTCCCGGCTGATACCGCACGCCTTTTTTCAGGGTTGCGAGTGCCTCGTCGAGGTCTTCGCCGGTGATCATATAGACGAATGCCAGCATCCGGTAGCTGTCGGGAAATTCCGGATTCAGCTCGATCGACCGTTTCAGCGACTCGCGCATCTTCTTCGCGGTCTCAGGCGGGTATTCGCGGACATACCCGAACTCGTCCATCGCTTCGCGGCTAAGGACGTACGCGTAATTGTAGTAGGCGTAGTGATTCTTCTGGTCGTCGGCCATCGCTCGTTCGAGGTGACTTTTTGCCGCGGCGAAATCGCGCTGCCGCATCTTAACGAGTCCTAAGGACGTGTGCGCCGAGCTGAGGTCCGGCTCCTCCTCGAGAGCTTTGCGGAGGTGAAGATCTGCGGCTTCGAACTCATGTGTATGGTAGAGGAGATCGCCGAGATATGCATTTGCCTGCGCGGTAGAGATCGGAGCGACGGCGAACTGA
>JAJNPX010000367.1 GCA_021155145.1 Acidisarcina sp.
TCCCTGATGTCATAATTATCAGGGGTGATATCGAGGTTGCCCCGTTTACCAATGACTCTAATTTCGATATAACCTGATCTCTCCATGAATAGATGCACCGATAAGTAAGATGCGCAATTCTATATCAAGTGATTTCTTAAAACTACTCCCACTCTATCGTGCTTGGCGGCTTGGATGAGATGTCGTAAACCACGCGATTGACGCCGCGGACCTCGCTCGTGATGCGCGAAGAGACGGCGGCAAGAAAATCGTGCGACAGCCGAGCCCAATCGGCGGTCATCCCGTCGGTGGATGTGACGGCGCGAAGAGCGACGGTTTTCTCATAGGTGCGGAAATCGCCCATCACGCCTACCGATTGGATCGGCAGCAGGACGGCGAAGGCTTGCCAGACATCTCGATAAATTCCGAAATTGTGCAGCTCTTCGATAAATATCTTGTCCGCTTTCTGCAACAGCTCGACCTTTTCCGGCGTGATGTCGCCGAGAATGCGAACGCCGAGGCCCGGGCCGGGACACGGATGGCGTTCGAGGATCATCTCGGGAATGCCGAGATCGCGGCCGATGTTCCGGACCTCGTCCTTGAATAATTCCCGCAGCGGTTCGATGAGCTTGAGGTTCATTTTCTCCGGCAGGCCGCCGACATTGTGGTGCGTCTTGATGGTGACAGATGCGCCGCGCAAGCTTACGGATTCGATCACGTCGGGATAAAGCGTCCCTTGTACGAGCCATTTCACATCGCCGATCCGTTTCGCCTCGGCATCGAAAACGTCGATAAATTTGCCGCCGATCGCCTTTCGCTTTTCCTCCGGATCGGTGACGTTTTCGAGCACCCGGTAGAAATCCTGCGAAGCATCGACGCCGACGACGTTCAGATGAAGATTGTCCTTGTAAACCTGAAGCGTGTCCTCGAATTCGCGATATCGCAAGAGGCCGTTATTGACAAAGATGCACGTCTGGCGGTCGCCGATCGCTTCGTGCACGAGCACGGCCGCAACGGTCGAATCGACCCCGCCTGAAAGTCCGCAGACGACACCGTCCGTCGGGCCGACGGTCTCGCGTATCCGCTCGATCTCTTCCTTGATGAAGCTGGCGGGCGTCCAATCGCCTTTGCATCCGCAGACGTTGAAGAGGAAATTGCGAAGGACCTCCTTGCCGAGCGGCGTATGCGAGACCTCCGGGTGAAACTGAACGCAATAGATGCCCCGCGTCTCGTTTTCCATCGCGGTGATCACGTCGCCGGTCGTCGCGGTCTTGTGAAAGCCGGGCGGCACCTCCGTAACGTGGTCGCCGTGGCTCATCCACGCGTCGAGTTCGAATGGAAGTTCGTTAAAAAGCTTGGTCGCACCGCTCAGAACTTTTACTTTCGCGTGGCCGTATTCGCGGCGAACGGCCGGTTCGTTTCGGCCATTCAGATCGACCGCGATCATCTGCATCCCATAACAGATGCCGAGTATTGGAGCACCGACCTTGTCGTAAAATCCCGCCTCGACCCGCGGAGCACCCTCGTCGGTCACGCTCGACGGCCCGCCCGATAAGATCACGCCTTTTGGCCTTTTTGCGGCGATCGTCTCCGCCGCCAAATGAAACGGATGGATCTCGCAGTAAACGCCCTGCTCACGCACCCTCCGTGCGATCAACTGCGTGTACTGCGATCCGAAATCGAGAATGAGTATGAGTTCGTGCTGCAATTTGAGGCCGCTCCTTGGTTAGCAAAGAAACGATTATACGTGGCAGTGGCAGGTTTGTCAGACGGGACCTCTGCTCTTCTTGGAATACTTGTACGCATCTTTCACTATCGCCTCAAGCACCTTCTCGTCAACATCCGCAAGCTTCTTAATGTACAGACAACTCACGCTCGTGCTGTGCTTGCCGAGTTTTGCGAGCAGTCCCGGCTGTTTTGGGGAACGGCAGATCACATAGAGCGTCAAATTCTGCTTTCGCGGCGAAAAGCCGACGATCGGCCAATCGATCTCGCGGCCATCGGGGTATCTATACGGGGCAATGCCGAAGCCGACGATCGCCGGGCCCCACATCGTCGGCGTTTCACCCGTGACGCGTCTGAACATCTCGAGCACCTTGATGGCGTCGTTTCGTCTAGTGTCGTTCTCGACCGACGCGATGAAATCATCGACGCTCGCGTCGGTCGGCCTGGTCTTAAGTTCAGCCTTTGCCATAGATCATCTCCCGCCAGCCTTCGTAGATCATCACCATCGCGAGGCTATCGAGCTCGCAATATCGCAACAGGCCGGCTTGGATCGCAGTTCGAACCTCCGCCGGCATATCTTCGAATTGCAGCTTTGCGTAGGCGGTCATCGCCGCGGCACCATCGCGAATATCGTCGTCGTTCAACAGCAGGTCGAGGTCCTTATCGGAAATATCGGCGAATATTTTCTCCAGCAGCTTGTAGGGATCGGCGACCGATCCGTTCTCGAATCTCACCCATGCGTGATCTTTGAAATTGAGGCTCGGAATGCCGCTCGACGCGCCGTAGATCGGCTGCTCATACTTTGCCTGCAAATAGGGCGAGCTATTCAAGATCGCCGGAAGGACCTGCTTGATCGAGTTCGAGCCTCGCGTCGCCGGATCATAATAATATCGCTTCACGAGCTGAAGCATATCCACCATCGTACGCGGGCCATCCGTCCAGTCTTCGCCGATGGCCTTTGTCCGATCATTGGCGGTCGCTATCTCGCGAATGAATTCAAGGAGCTCGGCCCGGTCGGTTGTTTCGATCTCGATAAGCTGCCGGTACACAAGATTTAGATAAGTATTCTCAAATTTCGAATATTG
>JAJNPX010000379.1 GCA_021155145.1 Acidisarcina sp.
GGGTGCATCTCACGCGGAAGTTCTACGATCTCGACGAATTTGCCATCCGGCGAGATGCCGCTAAATATCAGGCCTTCTTTCTCCAAAACGTTTCGGTACTCCGGATTGAACTCAAATCGATGTCGATGACGTTCGCTGATCTTCTCGGCTCCGCGATAAACATTGCGTGCAAGCGAGCCTTCCTTTAGCTCGCAGTCCCATGCCCCGAGACGCATCGTACCTCCCAGTTCGTCCACGTTTACAAGGTCGCGCAACTTGAAAATGATCGGGAACGGAGTCTCTTCGTTAAACTCGGTCGAATCGGCATCGCGGAGGCCGCATTCGTTCCTCGCAAATTCGATACAGGCTGTCTGCATGCCGAGACATATCCCGAAATAGGGCGTATTCGATTTGCGAGCGTATTTTATGGCCCTGATCATTCCGGAGATCCCCCGCTTGCCGAACCCTCCGGGAACGAGAATGGCGTCATAATCCTGAAGCTCGTTCTCATAATTGTCCTTCATCAGATTCTCTGACTCGATCCATTTCACGTTGACCCTTAGGTCATTGGCGACGCCGGCATGTGTAAGAGCCTCACGGAGTGACTTGTATGAATCCTCAAGCTCGACGTATTTTCCTACGATAGCGATCTTCACGGCACCGCTGGAGGGGTCTTTTATGGTCGCTACAAGCTCGCGCCAACGCTTCAGGTCGGCTGACGGAAACCGGTCGGCGAGGCCCAGGTCTCTCACGATCAAGTCATCCAATTCCTGTTCGTGAAAAGCTATCGGCACCTCGTAGATGGTAGGCAGGTCTAACGCCGATATCACGGCGCCCTCCTGAACGTTACAGAACAAGGCTATCTTGCGACGCATATCCGCAGAGATCGGCCGATCGGACCGACAGAGTAGAATATCCGGAGCTATACCGATCTCGCGAAGCTCGCGAACGCTGTGCTGTGTCGGCTTGGTCTTAAGCTCGCCGGCCGCAGCAATATATGGCACGAGCGTCACGTGGATGAATATCGCATTGCCACGCCCCTCTTCATTGCCCATTTGGCGGATCGCTTCCAAAAATGGCAATGATTCGATGTCGCCGACGGTTCCGCCGATCTCGACGATCAAGACATCCGGTTGATGGGTGTCGGCAACAGTCCTGACGGCCGCTTTGATCTCGTCGGTGATATGTGGAATGACCTGGATCGTCTTGCCGAGATAATCTCCGCGCCGTTCCTTTTCGATCACCGAGAGGTAGATACGGCCGCTCGTCCAGTTATTTGCCTGAGATAGCTTGGCGTGCGTGAATCGTTCGTAATGGCCAAGGTCGAGATCGGTCTCGGCACCATCGTCGGTCACGAATACCTCGCCATGCTGAAACGGCGACATCGTTCCCGGATCGACATTGATGTACGGATCGAGTTTCATCATCTGGACCGACATACCGCGAGCTTCGAGCAAACACCCGATCGAACTCGCCGCCAGTCCCTTGCCCAAACTCGAAACCACGCCGCCCGTAACAAAAATGTATTTAGTCATCACTGTTTTCACTCAAATCGAATTCAGATTCCAGTTTCCGCTCACGTCTCGCTTGCTTCGTTTGGCGCTCTTTGTATTTCCCAGGATTCCACCACAACTGGAATAAGCCGATCGACACAATCACGGGCCAGTACGAAACAACACCCGAAAAGAAAACTAAAAAGTAAAGAATAAGGTCATTCTCCATCCAACTGCCCAAAATAAGACCCGAAGCAAACAACACTGGTGTTAATGCCAGCAGTATGGCAGCGATCCGTAGTGGATCTTTCGCAACTCTTCGAAATCGCGGGACAAATACTATGCCTACTAGAACACCGATAATAGGCAGCCCAGCCAGATACCTCCAACAAAAAGTCCGACGGAAAAAACCGCGAGCAAAATAAGAGCAGACCAAATCATGTATCCAACTCATCGTCAGTATCATCGTCTGAATCTGACGCCTTTCCTTCCCGCTTCTTCTTTCCGTACCGGCCCTCTTTCATCTGCATTTCCACTTCCTTGGCCTTAGCTGCCGACGGGTTCATTATTTCATTCACGGCGTTCATCGAGGCACCGAGTGCCGTAGTGCCTTCCGCCGCGTTCTTCTCAAATTCTTCCGTTGTCCGCGGCTTTTGATTAGCCAACGCCCGGATCCCGACAAATGCCGCTGCGATCAGCAATACGAAAAATGCTATTCCGATCCAGTCCGCCATAGCTCACGCCACTATCTCGTGTGCGGCCTCCTCGGCTTCCAGTATGCCCCGAACGATCGTCAGATCCTCGTCCGTATCAACTCCGATAGACCTTGAGGCGGCATCGACCACCGCGATCTTCGCTCCGTTCTCTAAAGCGCGGAGCTGTTCGAGCATTTCGAATTTCTCCAGCCGCGTCTGCGGCATCTTTGTGAACTCGAGCAGGTACTCCCGGCGGTAAACGTAAAGTCCCGTATGTTTCTTAAAGTTCAAAAGGAGCTCGGGCTCAGCTTCGATCGCCTTATTCGGGTCGCCGTTGTATCGCAATGACGCTTCTCTCGGCCACGGCATCGGCGAACGCGAAAAATAGAGGGCATAGCCGCCGTCACCGATCACGACCTTCACATTGTTGCCATTCAGCAGCTCACCAAGACTTTCGATCTGTTCGCAGGTCGTACTCATGTCGGCCCCATCGTCGTGAAGCAAGGCCTCCACCGCACGATCTATCGTGGCAGGGGAGATCACGGGCTCGTCACCCTGTACGTTTACCACTATCGAACCTACGGGCAGATCGAGCGCTACCTCGGCAATGCGGTCGCTGCCCGATCGGTGTTCAGCGGAGGTCATCGCTGCACGATGGCCGCTTTCGGTCACGGTATTGTAGATCCTCAGGTCGTCCGTAGCGACGATCACTTCATCGATCGTCGCGGCCTCGCGGGCCCGCTCGACGGTATGAAGGATAAGCGGCTTCCCCGCTATCGGCAAAAGCATTTTGCCCGGCAAACGGACGGACGAATAGCGCGCCGGGATGATCGCAACCACTAATTTTCTGGGTATTTCCCCGTGTGTCTCCACGGGCTTTTAGATTATATTCATTTTGCCGCCTAAGCAAGGCAATGAAACCGAAACTTGGACAGTGGCGTACAATTCGATATTCTTTCGCCAATGCAGGAGCAGGAACTTAAACTCGCCGAGCCTATATTATTTCAGCCAATTGAATCCCGAGGCCCCAAACGGATAGATCCGAATGATCCGCCGTGGGGATCGGCAATTGGATTGGCCGTCTGGATAGCAAGCGTCGCGCTTGTAGTGTTTTTGCCGAGCATTTTCTTGCTCCCATACCTGTTCTCGAAAACTGGGGGAGTCCTGGACCAAGAAGTAATTGGACAGATCGCGACCTCAGACCCGACAGCGGTTCTTATCCAGGTGGCCTCGATCCTGCCGGTTCACATTTTAACTTTGCTCTTGTGTTGGTTCGTGGTGACCAAGTCTCGCTCGTACCCGTTCCGAGCTACCCTGGGGTGGGAGTCTGGGGGAATGCGCTGGTGGCATTATCCGCTCATACTTTTCGGCTTTGTCGCGGTGATGATCGTCGTCGGCAGCATCATGCCCGAACAGGAAAACGACCTTCTCCGCATCTTGAAAAGTTCGAGATGGGCACTTTATACCGTCGCTTTCCTAGCCGTGTTCACAGCGCCATTTGTCGAAGAGGTCGTTTATCGCGGCATATTATATTCGGCGTTTCAGCGTTCAATTGGAACATATGGCGCGGTCGTCCTTGTCACATTCTTGTTCGCGTTGGTTCACGTACCGCAATATTATCCGAGCTATTCAACAATTATCCTGCTCACGCTGCTCAGCCTGATCCTTACCCTGGTAAGGGTCTTTTCGGGAAATCTGCTGCCGTGCATTATTCTGCACACGCTCTTTAACGCGTTCCAGTCGGCGATGCTGCTTGCCGAGCCTCATATCTCGTTGCCCGGCCCGGTGCCGGCCGACCAGGCCGCACTTTTTCTGATGCTCATATAAAAAAGCGAGGCGTTATATCACCTCGCTCTTATCTACCGCTCTGAAAAGGCCTACGGATTTACACGCCGCCCGCCGCCGGCTCCCCTGATCGGGGCAGGCGATGAGGCCGGCGCCGAGGGTGTCGAAGGTGCCGATATCGGAGGCGAGAAGACCGGGCTGGCGGAACGACGCGGGCCGTCAAAACCGGCGTCAACATCACGCATTATCCCTCTACCGATCTTCGGGCCAGTCGATTCCTTACCCTGGATCGCAGAGAATGGAGGAGCCTTGGCGACATCGCCGACAGGTGGGCGCCGATAACTTGGCGAGCCATCGCCCCGATCGCCGCCACGGATCGGCCGACGGGCCGTCGGATCACCGGTCGGCGGTGTTCCTGTGGTCGGAGGTCGATAGGTAGGCGGTTGAAATACGATCGGCGGCAGTCGGTACCACCAAATATCCGCCCCAAACCCATATCCGTATGGCGATCTCCACCCGTAACCGAACGGCAGGAAGCAATATCGGCCAAATGACGCATCGTAGACCCAAAGCCCGAACGAATTGTACATATTCCAGCGGCCACCGATGAACGAATTCATTAATGAGGTCCGAAGAGTCCGGTCCCTCAACGAATTGGTCGCCTTTGCAAGCTCTTTAGCTCTGGTCTTGCTCCATGCCTCAAAATCGTCGCGCTCATCGCGGTCAAACTTCACGACGGCGACATCGCCCTCGTCGGAGGTGATCGCTTTTCCACCCTTGACCACAGAATCGCCAACCTCGGCCTTGCCTTTCCAAACCTCAAGCCGTGCGGTTCCGTCCGCGGCAACATCGACCCGATAAACTCCGGTCTTGATCAGGCTGTATTGCTCTGAAGGGGTAAAGACTGTGACCGTGAAATCATTATCTGCGAAGACCTCGAGCATAACGCTGCCCTTCTCGACCTGAACCTGCAGATCCTCGAGCTGGGTTGTCTTGAACTGGAAAGTCGTATTTGGAGCAACGCGCAGGTACGAACCGGGGTTAAGCAGTACCTCTGCGCGGCTATCCGCGCCCGTGCTCACGATG
>JAJNPX010000395.1 GCA_021155145.1 Acidisarcina sp.
ATACGTGCCGCCGCGGTAATCCAATATGATGGTAAATAGGGGCACTGAATTAGCGAAACTGCTCCAAAAACCTCACGTCATTCTCGAACATATGACGGATGTCGTCTATGTTGTACATCAGGGCGGCCATGCGTTCGAGGCCGAAGCCGAAGGCAAAACCCGAATAGACCGTGGAATCGACACCGACCGCCCGCAGCACGTTCGGATGGACCATTCCCGACCCGCCAAGCTCGATCCAGCCTGAGCCTTTGCACGGACGGCAGCGTCCAGTAGTGGGCTTTGAACCGTGAGCCGTGAGCAGTTCGCCGCTCTCGCTTTTTTCACTGCTACCTGCTCGCTGCTCGCCGGTTACCCGCCCGGAGCCGTGGCAGACAAAACACGAAAAGTCGAACTCAGCCGACGGTTCGGTGAAAGGGAAGTATGACGGGCGGAACCGGGTGCGGGTGTCCTCGCCGTACATCCGTTTGAGCCATTCCGTCACCGTACCTTTCAGATGCGCCATCGTGATGCCCTTATCGACGCACAATCCCTCGATCTGGTGAAACATCGGCGTATGCGTCATATCCGGCGTGTCGCGGCGGAACACGCGGCCGGGAGCGATCACGCGGATCGGCACGCCCCGACGCTCCATCGCCCGTATCTGAACGGTCGAGGTTTGCGACCGAAGCGCGAAACCGTCCGTCGTGTAGAACGTATCCTGCGATTCGCGGGCGGGATGTCCCTCGGGGATGTTCAACGCATCAAAATTGTAGTGATCCGTCTCGATCTCGCGGTCGTCCTCGATGGCGTAGCCCATGGAAACGAAAATGTTCTCGATCCTTTCGCGGAGCAGCGTGATCGGGTGAAGATGGCCGGCACGCGGCCTACGGCCCGGAAGCGTAACGTCCACGCGTCCGCGCTCGGTCTCGGCATCGGCCAGATACGCTTTCAGCTTGCCCTCGACATCATCGATCGCTTCGAGGATCTCTCGCTCGACCGACTGCACAAGCTGGCCAAAACGGCCCCGTTCTTGGGGATCGACCTTTCCGATGAGCTTTTTGGCCTCAGCGATCTCAGATCTCTTGCCAGTATGTTTCGTCTTGAATTCGGCAAGCTCCTTGCTCAGGGCGACCGCCGTCGCCAGCTTTAATTCGGTTGCCGAGGAGGTCAACTCCACAAAGCGTTCGAATTTTGCCTTGAACGCTTCGCGAATACCTTCAACATGATGCTTTTGTTCGTCCATCTTTGGTCGGCGGGCCTCCCGCGAAACACAATTGTACCAACGGTTTCCATCGGTGCAAACCAGTGAGCGCTTTTACGCGAATCTGTAAGGCTTTGGTATGATTACGCTTGTACGAACCGACAAACAATGAAAGCAATAGTCAAAAGTAAGGCCGAGCCGGGACTTTGGATCGAAGATGTGCCCGAGCCCGAGATGGGCATCAACGATGTAATGATCCGCGTGAAGAAAGGCGGCATCTGCGGGACCGATCTCCATATCTATAATTGGGACGCGTGGGCGCAGGGCACGATCAGCGTCCCGACGACCATCGGCCACGAATTCGTCGGCGAGATCGTCGATGTCGGTTCGAATGTGATCGATTTCACGGCCGGTGACATCGTCAGCGTCGAAGGGCATCTCGTATGCGGCCGCTGCCGAAATTGCATGGCAGGCCGCCGGGCACTCTGTGCCAATACGCGCGGCGTCGGCGTGAACACCAACGGCGGGTTCGCGGAGTTTATCGCGGTCCCGTATACAAATATCTGGAAACACAAGCCCGGCATCGACCTTGAGGTCGCGGCCATATTCGATCCATTTGGCAACGCGGTGCACACGGCATTGGCCTTTGAGGTCTTTGGCGAGGACGTGCTCATTACAGGTGCCGGCCCGATCGGTATAATGGCCGCCGCCGTCGCGAAACACGCCGGAGCCCGCAACATCGTCATCACCGACATCAATCCCTTCCGGCTCGAACTGGCCGAGAAGATGGGCGACGTGACGCTCGCCCTCGACGTGAGCAAGCGGTCGATCAAGGACGTTCAAAAGGAACTCGGCATCAAGGAAGGATTCGATGTCGGAATGGAGATGTCGGGTGTGCCGGCGGCGTTCAAGGATATGCTCGCCAATATGTTCCATGGCGGCAGCATCGCATTTCTCGGCATTCCCGGCGAGCCCTTTGCCATCGACTGGAAGACGGTCATCTTTAACATGATCACCATCAAGGGCATTTACGGCCGCCAAATGTACGAGACCTGGTACCAGATGTCCAACCTCCTCGAGATCGGCGTAGATATCTCACCGGTCATCACCCACCGCTATTCCTACAAGGACTTCGAGAAGGGCTTCGAAGCTATCAAAGAAGGGAACTGCGGCAAAGTGGTCCTTGATTTCGATGAGATATAATGGAGCCTAGGTGATTGCCATGAATGGATCACAAGCGCGGAATAGCCGGTGAGAATGCTTACATTGCGGATACTCATTCGTTGAATTGCAAAAACTGGCTACGCGGTGGTGAGTAGCAATACGGGTTCGAGAGGATATAATTGAACTATGGAAAATGGGTCAATCAGGTCGTGGGCAGATCGTTGGAAAGAGACCGGCGAGGTTTTGGCGGCGCTCAAACTTGATGAATTTCGACGCGCCGATGTTTCCGCAATATTTTTGTCGTTGACCGATGCTTCAGAAGCCGCTTTGATCTCTTATCCGCCAAAACCGACTTCCGGCATGATCGAGATGCAGAGGCTTTTCCGAAAGCTTTTGGAAAAATGAAGCCGATATTTCTGACTGCTCAAAAAGTACAAACTGTTTTTGAATCAGAAGATTGGCAGTTTTGCTTTATCGGTGGTGTCGCTCTTCAACGCTGGGCAGTTCCTCGGCTTACGAACGATGTTGATCTTACATTGCTCACCGGGTTTGGAAACGAAGAACACTTTATTGAGAGAATTTTAGCTGAGTTTGAACCACGCGTTGATGATCCGACCAATTTTGCACTGCGAAATCGTGTGCTTTTGGTAAGTTACGACAATGTCGGAATAGATATTTCGCTTGGAGCACTTGAGTTTGAAAAGTTAGCCGTATCGCGTTCCTCAATATGGGATCCTCTTCCTGATATTTCGTTGCGAACATGCTCCGCCGAGGATCTGATAGTTTTCAAATCCTTTGCTG
>JAJNPX010000424.1 GCA_021155145.1 Acidisarcina sp.
CCGACATACCAACAAACGGCCGTCGTCGCGACTACGATGTCTTTGCCGGGATTGAGAAAGCCTGTGGTTTTGTAAAGGAAGATCGACTTCGCGGCGTAGGAGGCGAGGGCGATGATATAGATCGGGAAAAGAATGTCCTCAACCACGGCGGGCAACAGGAGAAAGTCGTTAGCGATGAACCAATTGAAGTTTCGCGGCAGCGACGTCATCCAGAACGAAAGCGGATAAACGGTCGCTAAGTACACCGCTGCCGTGTCGATCCACCACGTCCAAGTTTCCGTCTCCCCGAGCTTTCGCCGATACAATCCGACCCATCCGTACTGCTGCCGGACAAAATGGAACACCGCCACGATGGCGAGCGCCCGCCAGAACATCAGGTCGCCCTCGCTATACAACGCAACACCGACCGCGTATCCCGCGACGGGCACGAGCAGATACAACCAGAACCGCCGCTTGAATTCCTCAGTGTCAAAATAAACCCGAAAGCTCGTCGACCAAACGTGAGCCACGTCAATAAGCAGCACCGCCGTCACCCACGTCCAGTCAGGCGAGTCTTCGTTGAGAATGCCGAGTTGATATCCAACCGCAAGAAGGAGCAGCGACACGACCGCACTCCCGAGAAACACCGAGAGATCGGTGTTGCGGGAGAACAGCCAGATACTTTCACCGCCGAGACGCCGAGGCGCGGAGGAAATCGGGATCGATGTTTCAGTCGCCGCCATCTTCTGTACTCAGCGTCTCTGCGTCTCTGCGGTTAGTATCGCTCCCGCCGCTCGAAGACCGTGATAGAAAGCTTCCTCGAACAACGCGATGCCGCTCAGATCTGTGTGGGCGAAGTGGATGTTGCGATACGGCTCAAGAGCCTTTCGGCGTTCGCTTCCCCAAATAAAGCCCGGCCGCGGGCTGATCATCGCGTGTCCCCAACGCATTATATCTATCCGCTCGCAGAGGTCATAGATCTCTGGATGAGCGCGGGCGATGTCGGTCAGACAGACGTCAGCGAGGTCACGCCATTCGTAGTTGAACAGCTTCGTTCGGCCCTCGGGTTCGTGACACATCGGATAGTAATAGGTCCAAACCGTCGGGCCATAGTCGATGCCCGCCTGATGCGTCGCGTTCACGTAACCCAGCGAAGGGCTCTCATAAAGAACATTGTCCCACGCGAGCGGAAAATCGCGTGCGAACCGCGGCCTCGGCCGGTCTTTCAAAAATAGATTCGCGACGAACCAGGCGTTGTGTTGAAACTCGCTAGCCGCGAAAGGAGCATCCTCACGAAAGCCGCGAATAACATACGGTGCGGTAAAGACCGGCGACGCATAGATAACCTTCTCGCACCGAAATCCCCGGAGCTCGCCATTCGCGAGACATATAACATCGACGCCACTTTCGTTGGGCACGACAGAAACGACCATGTGCGACCGTTTGATCTTATCCTTAACGCTTTCAGCGAGATGGTTCACAAACCGCCCATTGCCCTCGGGAAACGTGATGAACGGCTGCGACTCTTCGCCGCTCTTTCGCACACGTGAACAGAAATAAAAAAGTCCTGCCCATGCGGAAGTCTGATCAAGCTTCAATCCGTAATCGTCGCGGCAAGCGTAATCGCAGTACCAAACAAGCCGCTCCGATGTCATCCCATTCTGCCTGAGCCAATCGGCAAACGAGATCTTATCGAGTTCGATGACTTTCGCATCGTCAGAACACGATGCGGAAGGAACAACAAATGCCCGTCGGCCACTTGCATCGCGCCAATCGACCCAAAAGTCGAGATGTTTCTGAAACTCGGCGTACTGCCGCTTGTCCTCATCGCTCTCTCCGACGTGAAGATAAAGCCCGTCGTACCAGCGGCCTTTATAGAAAACGCGTTCCTCCGGGTCACGGCAAAGGAACTGCTCTTTTACGATCAGGTCGCCATCGGCGGTTTTCCCTTCTAACAACGACATCTCATCGAGCAGCGAGATCAGCTCAAAATTCTCACGAAAGGGAACCGGCAGGTAATGTGCACCCCACGGATAACCGACCGGTTGGCCTTCGCCGGAACGCGAGGTGCCGCCGGATTCCTTTTCAAGTTCAAGCACAACGAAGTCTTCAACCCCAAGCCTTTTCAGCTTCCAGCCCGCCGACAGGCCCGCGACCCCGCCGCCGATAATGGCGATTTCAACGTTTCTCCAATTATCTGCAGTAACCTCGAAGGAACGATCCTCTCGCAAGATATGCCCGAGCTGAACGCTTTGGCCGACGATCTCGCCTTTGGGAAATCGGAGCACAGGAGTATCCCGACAGGCCGCGATTGCGAACGGAGCACCGAGAAAGGTAGTTAGAAGGTCTCGTCTTGAGAGTTTCACTTACGAAAAAACTGAAAACTGAAAAGTTAAAACTGAGAATCTATTCTCTGCTGCGAGCTGTGCGTAGAGATGCGATCAAAAGTCCCTGAATCTCGCCGCAGTCGAACAATAGTGATTCGGCTTGATTCTCCAAAATATAGTTAGAGTCACGAATGAGGCGAAGAAGCAAATGAGATTTGAACGCTTCTTTGTTGGCGACAGAATATTTCTGGATAAAATCTGGTCGGTTTTCTCCTTGCTTTCCTTCCTCGATCAGCAGCGCGATGTTTGTTCCTGAATCGAGGATCTTTCGCGAAAGAACATATTCATGCTTCTCGTTATGAAGATACTCACTGAGCTTTACAACCCGAAGTGCAAAGCTGTATGCCTTTTCCTGAAGAATGTCACCCATAATTTTCAGTTTTTAGTTTTCACTTTTCAGTTTGTTCGGATGTACTTATTCGAACCTCCGCCATTCGATCTCGTAATAGCGAACAAGCGCTTGATTATCCAGCCGGTTTATTTCGATCTCTTCGTCCGGAGGCATCATATCGGTCGGGAATTCGAACATGGACGCAAATGAGCTGTCGTTCAAGAACTTGAGGTCCGGGCCGGCGGGCGGATGTTTGGGGATCTCGAACGGCTGTTGTTTGGCAAGTGCATAGCCCCAAACGCCGAAGCTAGGCACGGTCGTCTGATACGGCCGCACGCTGAATCCCGACGCCTCAAGCGTTCTTATGATCGACCAATACGACCGCCGGGCGATCAGGGGCGAAGTGCATTGGATCACGACGGAGGCATTTGGGCTCAGCTTTTTCTTTAGCAGGGCATAAAATCGCGTCGAATATAGTTTGCCGAGCGCGAAGTTGTTAGGGTCGGGGAAATCGACAATGGCGATATCGAAAGGCCCCGCATCGGTCGCGTCGAGCCAGACAAATGCGTCACCGTTTGTCACCGAGACCCTTGGGTCCTCGAACGAGTGGTGGTTCAATTCGCCCAGAGCGGGAAAGGCCTTTGAAAGTCCCGTCATCATCGGGTCAAGATCGACGAGTTGGACAGCCTCGACCGACTTGTATTTGAGTATCTCCCTTAACGCAAGGCCATCACCGCCGCCGAGCACGAGCACGCGCTTTGGCTCGCCTTCAAATGCAGCGAACGCAGGATGTACGAGAGCCTCGTGGTAGCGGTACTCATCGAAAGAATTGAATTGCAGGTTGCCGTTCAGAAACAGCGCATGGCCGGTCTTTCCTTTTGTGACGACGATCCGCTGATACGGTGAGCTTTTTGCATAGACGATGTTGTCCATAAAAAGCCCGTCCTCGGCCAGCGTTGTAAGGCTATCCGCCTTTATAAAAGCGATGGCAAGGATGACGATCACAATGAAGCCCTTCACTCTGAGTATGGTCAGGGTGCGCGTCTTGATCAGCGGATCCAGCAGCCAGGTCGCCCAAATGCCGACCGCGGCATTCATCATCCCGAACAAAAGCGAAGTTCGATTAAGCCCGAGCTTCGGTACAAGGAATATCGGGAACAGGAGCGATGCAACGAGAGCCCCGACGTAATCGAGGGCGAGCACGCGCGAGACCAATTCCTTGAAGTCGAGCTCGTCCTTCAGTATCCGCATAAGCAGCGGTATCTCGAGGCCCACAAGCGTGCCGATCAGGAAGACCATCGAATAGAGGATCAGTCCAAAATACGATACGTAGGCAAAAGTAAGGAAGAGAAGCGGTGCCGAAAAGCCGCCCAGGACCGCCACGCCTAACTCGATATCGATGAATTTTTCTGCAACGTTCTTATCGATAAAGCGGGAAAGGTATGAACCGAGCCCCATCGCCGATAGGTAGATGCCGATGATCAATGAGAACTGTGTGACGGAGTCGCCGAGGACGTAACTCGAAACGGTCGCTGCGAGGAGTTCGTAGATCAGGCCGCATGTGGCGATGATCACGACGTTCAGAAAAAGGAGCGGAGTCTTCATTTAAGGGATGAGGGATGAGAGATGCGAGATGAAAAAAGACTACATTCATCCTTCATCCCTCCGCCCTCATCCATCGGAGGCCTAACCTTGTATCGCTGCAGAAATTATAAGTGCAAGCCCGATCATGATCGACCCTATCACAATGCCGAGCGCCGTGTTCTGGTCCTCTTCGATCTCTTTGTGTATATGGAACACACGGCTCAGGATGCCGTATGCGATCGCAAAAATAACGAGGCCGATCAAGACAAAGATCAGCGTAGTGACCAAAACCTCAAGCAGTTGGTCAAGCTTTACGACCATTCCCAACGTCTGAATCAACATTTATTTTCCTCCACGAAAACCGGTGTAAATGAAAGGCACGCCGAGCCGTGATCTGCTGCCGGAATTAGCCAGCTCCCAACCGAACCAGGCGGCGGACGTATAAAGCAGCAGCACGCCGCCCGCGAACACCAAATAGACGATCTTTAACATAATCGTATCCTCAACTACTCATCGTCGTCCGAGCCGGACGTGCCGCCGAACATACTGTCTTTCCAACGCGCCGCTTCGAAGGTCCATTTCCTGATCAGGCCGAAAAAGGGAACGATCGCGAGGGCGACAAGAGCGCAGCAGAAATTGACGCCGCGGTTCACATTCTGCTCAACCTTTACGTTCACCGCGATCGGCTGCTGCCAGTTTTGCCAGGTGCCCTCGACGCGAAGGGTATATTTGCCGGCGGGCAGAGAAGAGAGCGTCGCGTCGGTCGATTGCGACCCTTCGGTCCAGGCGCCGTCGCTGTCCGTTCCGCTGTAATACTCTATCGGCACGTTTACCGATTCGACCTCCTGACTCTGCTCGTTTATCAGATCGACATCGAGGTCTGCCCAGGAATTGTTAAGACTCGCAGCCGCCGTGATCCTGACGTTTCGGTTCGCCTTTATATCGAAGGGCTGGCTGAACATTGTCTGCGGCGCCTGCGCGTTTGTCATTGCCGGCAGCGTGACCTGTTGTGACATTGTCGTCGTCGACAGGCCCGTGAAGGGGATCATAAAGACGGCTACCACGAATAGCAGCAACAGCGGAAGCGCGCCCCAGGTGTAATAGAACGACCCGGTGAATGGCTGATTCGGTGCTACCCCCCAAGGCTTTGGCAGATCGGCGACGCCGAACGCTTTTTCAACGTCAGCGTTCGTCATGTAAGTTCCCGAAGACCAGTTGACCTCGTTAGCGGACATCTCCTGCGAGAGCATATAAGGCGCCGAGATGAAGTCGACGGCACGCACGGTCTCGCCCTGTTCGACCCGCCAATAGAATTCGCCCTTTACATATTCGACGGTCGCGGGAGCATCCTGAAATATCTTGTAGTTCCTGCCGTTATAGCTGACGGTCGATCCTGATTGATAGAGCGTCGTGCTTGTGACCTCCGCGGGGTTGACCGGCTCGACAAAATTCCAGTGGTTATCAGAATGCACGAGCCAGCGGAAACCGACCGTCGGGTTATACAACAGATACTCGTGCCAAAAATACTTAATACCATCGAATGTGACGCTGCGCGCGACGGCACCGATGATCTTGAATTTGACATCGCCGTTGAACGTCCCCTCGGCACCGACAGGCAAGACAAAGTCGGGCGCAGGTGATGGATCAAGCGCGTGCAGATATGAAAGATCTCCCTGATTTACATCAAGAAGCGAACTGCAGTTCGGACACGTGACACGCTCAGCTTTATCGGGGGCGACAAGATCGAGCGGGCCGCCGCAATTAGGACAGCCCATCGCGGCAGCCGAGACACGACGGGCCTCGCGTTTGGCCGACGCCGCACCGCCGAGCCCGATCTCCTCGAGCGTGACCTGCTGGCCGACAAAGACCCATGGCGGCGACATTCCATAATCGATGGTAGCAAAGGCGTTGTTCTTGCCCGCGAGGTCGGCGAAGCGAGACTCTTCGTTCGGCGTTAACTGATAGGGGATCTCGCCGTCGGCGGCGACAGACGTCGCTACGCCCTTTTCCTGGACCATGAGGGGCGTCTTACTTGGTATCTCGTTAACGAACTGCCCGAGCTGAAGGCCTTCGAATGTTGGCAGGGTAACACCCTCAGGGAGCGGCTGATAAAATGTTAGATAGAATCGCCCTTGTGCTTCGGCAAGCCAGCCGACCCAGCCGTTTGAGAATGTCGCGTACCACTCATCCCAATACCCGCCGAGCTCGTGCCGCAATTGCGCCCGTCCTGTAAGTTCAAAACGGTTCCCTTTGAATTCGCCTTTTAGTCCGAGCCTTAAAGGCGACTCTGATTCCGCGATGTCAGCGACCTTGCCTAGGTCCGCAAGACCGCGGTCCGTGCGTGCGAGTGCCGAGCGGCAATAAGGGCAAACCAGGACGATCGTCGAGCCGGACTGAAACTCGACCGGACCGGCGCACGACGGACAATTTGCGGCGAGTACGGCTATACGTCACCTCCGGCGGTGTGCGATCGTGGGATCGCGGACGTTGAGCTCCCGCGCTCGATCCTGGTCACTGAAACTTCGGTGGCGAGCAAGGCTTCCTTCAATTGCGTTTCCCAATCCCACTCCGGCCTCGTGCGGCAGCAATATAGGTTAAAGGTCGCCGTGCGATGTTCGGGATAGGTGTGGCATGCCAGGTGAGACTCGGTCAGGGCAGCCAGACCTGTCACACCGCCTTCATCCGGGAATTTATGCCAGACGGTCTGGAGGGCCTTCAGGCCGAGCTCGGCGATCACGGAATCGAAGATACCGCGCAGAACAGCCTCGTCCCGAAGCCGGCCGGCATCGCATCCTGTCGCTTCGATGAGCCATTCCGTTCCGACGATCATAGTTGTTCAGTTAAAAATACGAACTACTTGCGGCCTTTGTTTTGAACAATCGCAAAAACTGTTACGCTAAAAAATTGGGAACCTGGTGCTATGTCGAGAGAGAATGTTAGCAAAATTTTCGCGATTCTCATATTCGCGTGCGGCCTGACACTTCTGTCGGCAGGCTGTAGTGTTTTGTCGGAGAGTTCGACACCGATACTTCAGTCGGCGGAGCAGTATAGTGTGCCGGTCGCGACAGGCAAATTGGAATCTGGCGATCTGAACGAGGCGAGCGGGATCGCGGCATCAAAGTGCCAGCCCGGTATATTTTGGACGCACAACGATTCTGAGGACGAGGCGCAGCTCTATGTGATCGACAGCAAGGGCGCAGACCTAGGGGTCTGGAAGGTCTTGGGTGCCGAGAATCAGGATTGGGAAGATATTGCCGCTTTCAGAGATAGGGCCGGCAAATGCTACGTCGTTATCGGCGATATCGGAAACAATGAGCTTGACCGCGAGTATATGGATATCTACCGGATCGAGGAGCCGCAGGTCAGCGTACCGGCGGCGAACGGATCGAAGAAAGAGCGGCACCAGATCAATGCCGTTCAAAAATTGTCATACCGATATCCCGACGGCAGGCATAATGCCGAGGCACTGCTCGTCCACCCGGAAACCGG
>JAJNPX010000024.1 GCA_021155145.1 Acidisarcina sp.
CGTCGAGATATTTGTACTCTTCAAGCTTCGCGATCACGCGATCGACGATCGCAGCATTCGTCCAATTTTTCTCAAGCAGCCGCTCGCGCAGTTCGCCTATCGATCGCGGCTTTGCGGCGAGGAGCTTCACGGCGCGATTCATCGTCCGCTCGCGCGCCCTTTCGAAGTCGCCGATCACGCGGTCGCTATCGTTGATCTTTCGTCCACGGGATCGCCGCATAACAAGAGCAATTATCAATTAGTTGATCGCCAATTAGAAATTACGGTCGAATGAAATAAAATCGACCGCAGTGGACGGTATTTTGATCATAGACAAACCCGCGGGCATCACATCGCACGACGTTGTTGCCCGCGTCCGCCGTGTTCTGAGAACGAAACGCGTCGGGCACACCGGCACCCTCGACCCATTTGCGACCGGCGTGATGGTCATTCTCGTCGGCCGGGCAACACGGCTCGCGCAGTTTCTCGACAAGGACGAGAAGGAATACGAGGCGGTCATTCAGTTCGGCTTCGAAACGGATACGGGCGACAATACGGGAAGGCGGAGTGCGGAATGCGGAATGCGGAATGAGGAGATCGCAGAGAAGCTCGAAACGGTTGATTGGGATCTTGTGTTGCAAAGATTTCGCGGCACGATCATGCAAACGCCGCCGATGTATTCGGCGAAAAAGGTCGAGGGAAAAAAGCTCTACGAGCTTGCGCGGAAAGGCGTCGAGATCGAGCGTAACGAGGTTAGAGTGGACATCCGCGAACTGGAGCTACTCGATCCCGGATCCCGCACTCCTCCTTCCGCATTCCGCATTAGAGTGGTTTGCTCCGCCGGGACCTACATCCGCACGCTGGCCGAGGATATCGGCCGGGAAGTCGGGCTCGGAGCTCACCTCACCGAGCTTCGCCGAACGCGAGCCGGCAGGTTCAAGATCGATCAAGCGGTCACACTCGACGAACTTCAGTGTTCGCCCTCGCACGCGGAGCATCTGCGGTCGATCGGGGAAGCGGTCGAGGATCTGCCGGAGTTCGTGCTTAGCGAGGATCGCGTCGCGAAAACCTTGAATGGATTGTCAACACGAGATCTTTCGGGCCGGTTCGCCGAGGGCGAGCGGATCCGAATGACGTCACCGGCCGGCGAGCTGATCGCGATCGGCATTTACGACGATTCTGAGAAAGTGATACAGCCGAAAGTCGTTTTGGGCTAAACTAACGAACGTGAGACTCCGAAATATAGCATTGGGATTGACCGGAGCCGTCGGGGCCGCGGTCGCTGTGAAAATGTTGACGCGATCGGCAACGGTCGAGTGGGGCGACGTGGCCGGAGAGGTCGAACATTCGGACCGCTCTAATTTTGTGAACGTTGACGGTGCAAGCGTGCACTTTCAGGAGTTCGGCGATGCGGCGAACCCGCCGCTCGTGCTGATCCACGGTTATACAGCATCAACGTACGTCTGGCGCACGGTCGCCCCGATGCTGGCAGAAGCGGGATTTCGCGTTTTCGCGATCGATCTTCTCGGATTCGGCTTTTCCGATAAGCCGCGCTGGTTCGATTATTCGATCGATTCGCAGGCCCGCGTTGTCGCGCGGTTCATGGACCGGCTCGGGATCGGCAAGGCGGTGATCATCGGCAGTTCATACGGCGGGGCTGTAGCCGGCACGCTCGCACTCGACTATTCCGAACGTGTCGAGAAGCTGGTGCTGGTCGATGCGGTCGCGAACGACAGGGTGAAAGAACATCCGATCCTTCGTCTCGTCTCGGTCCCGGGCATCGGCGAAGCGATCGCACCATTCCTGGCCGATACAAAAGCCTTTCACCGGCACCGTATGAAAAAAACGCTCTCGCCGGCCAATTACGATCTTATCTCGCAGGACCGCGTCGATGCCATCGTCCGCCCGCTCGCCGCAGCCGACGCGCACCACTCGCTGCTCGCCACGTCACGCAACTGGCACGCGAACCGGATCACCTACGACGCGCACCTCATAAACCAGCCGACGCTGATCATCTGGGGCGAGGACGATAGGGTCATACCCGTGACGGACGGCTACCGCCTGCACGATTCCATACTCCACTCGCGGCTCGTCGTCCTCAAAAACTGCGGCCACGTTCCGATGGAGGAAAAGAGCGACCTCTTTGCCGAACTCGTCGCGGAATTTTGCCGGGATCGGAAAGGGCGGATCGCGGACAGCCGCGGTGACGAGGCGATGGTGCAGCAATGAAGAAGCGATTGGTGTTCGCAGCTATCGGACTCGCATATGCGTTTGTGTATGGCTTTTGGACCATGCTCATAACCGGCGGAGGTCATGGGAACTTTCTCTGGTTGATGCTTTTCTTCGTTGCTTACCTCGCAGGACTGTTCTTTCCGATTGTTGGTTTTATTGTTGCAGACTTGCGCCCCCTTTGGGCGAAATCCACGGGAATCGCGATTCTTGCAGTAAATCTTTTCCTCACAGTTTTACATTTCGCGACGTTGGGTGAGGAGGGTACTAAGGATCTGGCTGAGTCCTGGGATAGATCCTCTACGGGATTCATGGTTGCTTCTGTGATTCATATTTTTCCTGCCGCTCTCCTGCTCGCACTGGTCTGTCGATCATTCCTACTTGAAGAACAGGTTTCGGAAACGATCGATTTGCAATGAAGATGCGAAGATCCACGGGTAACGACAGTGTGAGGCCCACGATAGGCGTCGGACTACTGTATGGCAAAGGGGTTTTCACAACCCTCGCAATCGTCGAAGGTAACCCATTTCTCTGGGACAAACATTGGCATCGATTGACCGCAAACGCCACCACTCTCGGCATCGATCTCTCTAGCCACAGCGAACAAGGCTTCCAAGATAGGTTGCTCGAATCGATCGCCGAATCCAGCATTACCGACGGGCGCGCACGCATCACACTATCAGACGAATCGCCAAGCCGTATTTGGTCGAACGACGAACGCGAGAAGAGCACAGGCCTCTCGATCATCGTCGCCGAGCGCCGGCCGATCCCCGCGAACTTCAAGCTCACGGTCTCGCCGCACCGCATCAACACGACCTCGCCGCTTGTTGGTATCAAATCGTGCAATTATCTTGACCATCTGCTCGCCTGGGAAGAAGCGTCGAAACGCGGCTTTCACGAAGCGATCCGGCTGAACGAACGCGGCGAGGTTGCGTCTGCTTGTATGGCTAACGTGTTTTGGGAAAAGGGCGGAAAGCTATTTACTCCGAGCCTCGCGACTGGCTGTCTGCCCGGAACGACGCGGGAATACATCCTTGAAAGTATCGGGTGCGAGGAGGTCGCGGTTGGAATAGAAGAGTTAAACGAAGCCGATCGCATTTTCCTCACGTCCGCCGGGATCGGGGTCGTGAAAGTCGCGGAAGCCGGCGGCCGAGAACTCGACACTTCCGACCATCCGCTTTCAAACCTGCTGCCGTTCTGACTATCCACTTGTCACTATCTACTGTAGCTGCCAGCGGCAAACTGATCGATCCAGTGAATAGTGGGGAGTGAGGTCCGGGCGCAAAAAACACGAACGCTGCACGACAAATTTCGTGAGCATTCGTGTAGATTCTTTATTCGAGGATCTTACGCTGCGGTCTCGAAAAGGGCGAGGATCTGTTTGCCTTCGCTGGAGCGGGGATCGATCGTGCGGATATGCTTTTGTCCCTGCATCTCCCAGATCGCTGTGACCGAACCTTCTTTTTCGACCGCCTGATAATGAATATCCTCGGTCGCAGCCTCTGTCGCCGCTTCTTCGGGCGCTTCAGCTGCCTTAACTGCTTCTTCTGACATCAATAAAACTAACTCCTTCTTGCTCTTATCTAAGTACTAAAGTGTTAATAGAACGAGAATTCTCACACAAAATGCGCGGTCTTGTCGAGTTTTCGGATCACTTTAAGACACTGAGGAAATCCTCGACATCGATCTCAGCATCCGCCAACGCACCTTTCAACGTGAAACGGTCGATCTCCTCGTGGAAAGGAAAGACGATAAAACGACCGTCCGGATGTTTCATTTTTACGTGACTTCCCTCAAGCTCAAGATACAGGTCAATTGCTTCGTGAATATTTTCAAGTGCTTCTTCGCGGGTTTTACCATGTGACCAACAGCCCTTTATCGAAGGCACGCGAGCCACAAAATACCCATCCTCGCCGCTTTCAATTATGACCTTGATGTTCATGGATCTTAAGTATATCAATTTCCAGTTGCGGTCGTTCCGGCCCGTTTCGGATGCAGCTCGTAAAACCAAAAGTCGTTGTTCGGCTGGTCTATTTTCAGTTCGTCGGGCTTACCGTTCTTGTCGATGGTAAAGGTAACGAAGCCACGCGGGAAGTTGTATGAGACCGACGGCCGCCATTTGATCACCCAGGTGTCGTAGTGCCAATGTTCTAGGTCGGCGACAAAGTTTGGGGCCGGCAGAAAACGCATAACGAGCTTGCCGCCCTCGTCTGCGATCGTGATGTCGCCGTACATCTCGTCGCTGTAGGTGCCGGCATATTGGGCCAATGCGAGTGTCGGTCTCGTGTTTGATACGCGGGTCGCATCGATGCGTTTCGTCTCGGCTGCCGCGGCTTCCTTTCCGCGTTTCGCCTGCTCGAGGGCCTCGGCGTTGTAGTCGCGTTTCGGGGCGTTTACCAGCAGGTCGCGGATCTTGCTCATCATGATCGCAAAACCCGGCCCTTCGCTGTTCGAAAGCACGACAAAACCGGCATTCTCCTCCGGGATCAGAACGGTATAAGACAGCATACCGTCGAGGCCGCCGCTATGGTTAACGATCTTTCGGCCGTGATAGTCATAGACGAACCACCCCATCGCGACACCCGAAAAATGTCTTGTGGGATTTGCCCGCGATGCGTTCTCCGAGATCTGCTGGGCGAGATACGGCTGATGCATCTGCCACGAACGGGCTTCGCTAAAGATCTGTTTGCCTTCAAATTTTCCCTTGGCGAGCTGGGTGCGGACCCACTTTGAAAGATCGGCAACCGACGAATTTAGGGCGACCGCCCCGTAACCGCCGTTGACGTTCCCGTGCGGCAGCGGACGGAGCTTGCCGCCGCCCGATTCGTTATGGGGCAAGGCCGCATTTTCGCCGAGAGAGCCGAACCCGCACGTCGTCCGGCTCATCCCAAGCGGGGTCAGGATGCGTTCGCGCACGACCGTGCACCACGGCTTTCCGGTCACTTTCTCGATCACCTTGCCGGCCGCGATGAACATCAGGTTTTGATAGCCGTATCGCGTCCTGAAGCTTGAGACCGGTTTCAGAAACCTGACCCGCTTGAGAATGTCGTCGGCGCTGTACGTCGTTTCATACCACAGAAGGTCGCCGCTGAACGTATCGAGCCCGACGCGGTGTGTCACGAGATCGCGGATCGTAAGCTCGCTCGTCACCCACGGATCGTACATCTGAAATTCGGGCAGATATTGCGAGACCTTGTCGTCCCATCCGATCTTCTTTTCATCGACAAGGGTCGCGAGCACGCCGGTCGTGAACGCCTTTGAGTTCGACGCGATCGCGAACAATGTGTTCTCGTCCACGGGCAGGTCCTTGCCCAGTTCGCGGCTGCCATATCCTTTCGCCAACACGACCTTGTCGTCCTTGACGACCGCTACCGCAAAACCCGGGCCTCCGTGCGTTGCCAGCACCGTCTTTGCATATTCGTCGATCTCTTTGACCTTTTCTTCGATCGACTGTGCAACGACAAGCTGGGAAAAGGCGAGGAGGAGAAAAAGCGGCGCTATGTATCGTCTGAAGATCTTCATATTTATTTTGAGGGTGAGCCTTATGCGCCCACATCGTCGCAAGTTTGCCCTTTTCAGTCAACCGCGGCAACGGCTTTGGTCTCGTCTTGCACCGGAGCGACATCGTGCGAATAGCGAAAAAACCGTGCTTTCAAATTCAAGGAAACTTCTATATTCTTTCCCAACATGGATCCCGTCGCCATCACTCTCCTACTCCTCGTTCTAGCGATCGTTTTGTTCGCGACGGAGAAACTCCCGGTCGACGTTATCGGCATCATCCTGGTCATTGCGCTTGTCCTGACACAAGTCCTGACAATTCAGGAGGCGGTCGCCGGATTTGGCAACGACGTCGTCATCACGATCGCCGGGCTGTTCCTCCTGGTCGGCGGCCTCATTCGGACTGGCCTGGTCGATCTTATCGGCCGCAGGATGCACAAACTTGCGGGCGACAACGTCTTCGTCCTTACCGCCCTGATAATGACCACAGCCGCGGTCTCGGCATCGGTGCTGAAGAATACGACGACCACGGCGATGTTCCTTCCCGTTATCATCGGCCTCGCGGCAAAAGCAAGATTAGCCCCGTCAAAGCTCCTAATGCCGCTTGCGTTCGGAGCAATTCTCGGCGGCAGCTGCACACTGATCGGAACATCGACCAATCTTGCGGTAAGCGGAGCGATCGTCCGTTACGGACAGGAACCGTTCTCGATGTTCGAGCTCACAACGGTCGGTGTCATCACCTTTGCGGTCGGAATGACCTATATGCTCCT
>JAJNPX010000434.1 GCA_021155145.1 Acidisarcina sp.
GAGACGAAGGACATCCCGACGCCCGATGGGCCGAGTGTCTTGGATGTACAGCCGCGTTTCGTCGCCGTTGCCGAGACCAACGCATGGAATTTTCAGGCGATCAAGTTTGCCGAGAACAAACTCGGCGAGTTCGTCAACGACGTATACGGCGGCGGAGTGGAGCTTGAGCGCTTTCCCCGCTACGATGGCGATTATTTCATCTGGACGGCTCAGGATGGCCGTAAGGCGTACGGCCTTGTCATCGGCAGCGTGATCTTTTTCGGTAACGACGAGACCGCGATCGAGAAGTGTGTCGCGGTGCGGAAGGGCGAGGCCGAATCGATCGCGAAGAACTCCAAATTGCCGAATGGTGACTTTCTGGCGTCCGGCTACGTCTCGCCGGACGGAGTAGCGCAGATCGCGAATATCGCGACGATCCAACTCGCGGTCGGTGCGGGCGATGGAGAAGAGGTCCGCGGATTTATCGCCCGCGTGCTGCCGGAGATCTTAAGGAAGTCGATCACGGAAGTGACATGGACTGCTCGGAAGACCGGACAGGGAATTGTAGACGAAGTCAAATTCGCGGCTAAGGCTGAGATTGCCAGCGTTCTCAGAGAAACAGTGCGGCCGTCCGCGGAGAATCTTGAGGGAGAGCATGCTCGCCGCTCGATTCCGGAACCTGCATTTCTCAGTCTCAACTTATCTTTCATTGAAGTCGCTTCAGCGACCCGTTACGACCTAAACGATCCGCAGATCGCCTGGCGGAGCATTTTGCTGACCGCTCAAAAGCAGATCGACGGAGTCAGTGGTGCCCTGATAAATACCATCGCAGAGGGCGTTTTCGAGCCGTATGGAATAGATGCTCCGGAGGAGTTTCTCGGGTCGATCAGCGGGCAGATATTGACCCTTCGGTTTGATCCGGAAGGTGAGGATGTAGTGGTTGTGGCGACTACGCGGGATATGGAGAGGCTCAAAAAGTCACTCGCGAAGGAGTTCAGGCTAAATGTTCCTGGAGAGAAGGTAGGTGAAGCGACGCTGTGGAGGTCAGAGGAAGGTGAACTTGCGTTTGCCTCCCTTGGTGATCGAATACTGCTCGGGCGCGCGGAGAGTGTTGTTAAGTGTTTGCACTCCGTCGGCCAAGCCGGTCAGCTACTGGAGGAATTGAAAAGTACAGCGTCGTTTGTTTCAACGACGATCGCTTCCGACACCGATCCGAACGCAGCTCTTGTTGCGGTTCTAGGTCAGCGAATAGATGATAAGACACCGCTCACTCAGCGATCCCGGGTGAGTACAAGTTTCGTCGGAAGCGGCATTCAACGAACGGAGGTCTCGCAGTTTGGAATGATCGGCTCGATCATCGAGCAGTTTGGGAAGGAGCAGTAAGGTTATTCCAACTCAGATAATTTCTTTAACCCTGTCGGACAAGAGAATTCAAAGTAACAAATGACAGTAAGGAAGGCGGGCTTGCCCCCGCTCTTTTATGGCGAAGAAATGGACTAATGAAAACTTTCCCGGTGTTCTTCATTTCGTGACGGGTAACGTGTTCGACCGACGGAAGATATTCTCGAACGAGCAGAACTGCATTGAGTTTCTCGATGAACTCCAATCGCTCAGGCGAGACCGGGAATGCAAGTTGATAGCCTTTGTGCTGATGCTCGAACATTTTCATTTTGCGCTCAATCCAAGAGACGGAGATATCAAGACGGCTACCGGCATTCTGAAAAGTCTAAGTGCGAAACGTCTTGTGGCTGTTGCTAAGGAAAGAACTTATTGGAACGGAACCGCGAATCAGGTCTGGCAAGAGAGTTTTATGGCTCAGCGGTTATGGAGCGGGTGGATGATCAGGCAGAAGATCGACTATATTCATGCGAATCCTGTTCGGGCAGGGCTTGTTAATAGAACAGAAGACTATCGATGGTCTAGTTTTAATTCGATCTATCGAGGTAATACCGATCCGCTATTGCAGGTTGACACTGATTGGTGGTGGCCTGGGGATGAGGTTAAAGCGGCTGAAGAATTAAGACGGCGGGGGCAAGCCGCCCTTCCCGACTGAGATCGGTTAAGGTGTTCTTGTTGGGTTGGCTACTCTGGTTGTTGCAAAGACGCGGGGGCAGGCCGCCCTTCCCGACTGAGATCGGTTAATTCGATCCAAGGTTCAGGCTATTTCTTTTTTGCCTCACGTTTCAGCGTTCTAACATTCTTTTCGATCCACTTTTCGGCGTCATCGTAATAGGCGAACTTGCGTTCGCTGCGGCGAAACGCGGGAGTGTGGTGGTATCGCCGCCCGTTCAATATCTTGGCGGGATGATAAATGTGGAGCATTTCGTGGAAGACGATGTACTCGACCACGAATTTAGGCACATTCACGGAATCGAGCGATTTACTCACGACTATGGTCTTGTGGGTAGCGTCATGGTGGCCCAGGATGCGATAGGTCTTTCGCACCGACCATGTAAGTGTCGGTTTGGCAAGCGAACCGCCAAAATAGGCGTAATTCAGCGAATCAAAGATCTTTTCGAGGTTATATACCGCTCCTCTTGCCGTTGTGATGACCTTTCGGCCGTGTTTACGCTTATTTGCGACGGCCCGGACGCGGTATTCGTCGGTCGAGACCGCGGCCGAATACACATCTTTTGCGGCGGGCGGCACGCGGCGGCGATAAAGTTTGGCGACGAGGATCAGTGCCAAGGCTCGTTGGGCCGAGGCAGGAAGATCACGGCAAATCTCGGCTATCCGGACAAAAACACGCCCATTTCTTAAGCGGATAGTGTGATTGATCCCGACATAAGGGTAGAAACTAACGTCGATCGGCGGCGGCTCGCGATGTTTATCAAAGGTCTCAAACGCCTGGGTGTAGTATTTTGCAATGGTTTCAGTGGACACGCCCATATTCGATGTTTATCAGAGTTTAACTAATAATTATTGACACAACCGCATCAAAATGCTACTTCTTTATATGGGATTATACCCTCAATCGGGTCTTGATCCTCGCTCTTTCCGTAAATAATGCCGGTCCGCGAATCTTACCTTAGAATCGAAAATTCGTCGAATTTGCCCGATTCTCGCGGGCAGTTGATCCTCTCGGCGATAATCAACGAACATTTTCTTACGGGGGAGCCTGTCGGTTCCAAAGCATTAGCCGGAAAATTTGCAAATGCGTCGGGTCTTAGCTCAGCGACGATCCGCGGCGTTATGGCCGAGTTGGAAGAACTGGGCCTCGTCGAGCAACCGCATACATCAGCCGGAAGGGTTCCGACGGACAAGGGGTACAGGTATTACGTTGACAATCTGTTGGGTGTTCTGAGCCTTTCGAATGACGACCTCAGCCTGATCGGCGGAGAATTCGGCATTGCGAATGATTTTTTGGAAACGCCCGATCGATTGATGGAACGCACATCCCAACTCCTCTCTGCTCTTTCAAATAATGTAGGTATCGTGGTTTCGCCTTCACTGGCACAGGACCGCCTGCAGCATATCGAATTTGTCAGCTTGAGCGAAAACCGCGTTCTGGTAGTGCTCGTCTCGGCGCCGAATATTGTGCATAACCGCATTATCCGGCTCAACGTGGCCTTTACGCGGGAAGAACTTGAGCAGGCAGCCAATTACCTGAATTCGGAATTTGCCGGCAAGAGCCTCTCCGAGATCAGGGCCCAGATCCTGACGCTCATGCATCAGGAAAAGGCGCTTTTCGACAAGTTGCTGCAGAATGCCGTGATCCTTTGTTCTCAGAGTATCGAGGACGATACGGAAAGCCTTGGTGAGGTCTATATAGACGGAACGACCAATATACTTTCCAAAAAGGATTTCGCTGATCTGGAGCGGCTTCGGGGCCTGCTTTCAACGATCGGCGAGAGGTCGAAACTGCTGCAGATATTGAACGAATGCGTCGCAAAGGACGAAAGTTCTCGTCCGGGCGTCGTACAGGTCATAATCGGCAGCGAGAATCCCACACCTACCCTTCAAAACTGCTCGCTGATCTCCGCACCATACAGGGTCGGCGACGGTTCGGCGATCGGAACATTGAGCGTACTCGGCCCGACCCGGATCGAATATGCCCGTATGATCTCGATCGTCTCATATGTTGCCCGCGTACTTGAGAGGACCATCTCTCGCGAAGTCAACGGCAACTGACCTCAGAACGGGCAGAACTCAGCCTGAAAAACCATGGATCCAGAAAAGAATATCGATGAGGTGGTCGACACCTTTGACGAAGGCGGTGAAGAAGTCTCGGTAGACGATTTCATTCGCCAACTCGAAGAGAAGGAAAAGGACCTCCATATAACCGCTGAAACCTCGATCATCGAGATCGCCGAAGGATTTGAGGACGACGAGATACCGGAGTTTCTCAAAGATGCTCTCGAACCGAAGCAGTCCGGCGGCTCACTAACGGTCGCGCCTGCCAGCCCGAACAACCATGCGGGCGAGGTCAAAAAACTCGAGTCCGAACTGGGCAAACTGAAAGCGACGATCGCAAAGATGGAGACGGACCGCGACGAGATGTTCAAGAACTCGCAGCGGCGGACGAAGGATTTCGAGGCATTGAAGGCCCGGGCCGAACGTGAACGCAAAGAGACCTTTCAAAATCAGATAAGCAACGTCGCAATGCTGATGCTTCCCGCCCTCGACAATCTGCATCGCGCCCTGGACTCGGTCGAACATCTGGCCGATGAGAAAAGCGATGCTTTCCAACAATTTTATCAGGGCATCGCGCTTGTCAGTGAGCAGATAAACGAGATCCTGAACAAGATGGGGATCAAGCCGATCCGGACGATCGGCGAAGAATTTGATCCGCATTACCACGAAGCGGTCGCGACCGAGGAAACGTCCGAATACCCGCCGAACTATGTTTGCGGCGAGATGCTGAGAGGCTATATCGCGGGTGAACGCGTGATCCGCCACTCGATGGTAAAGGTTGCCAGAGCCTCTTCCGAACAGTTTGACGACCCGTTCGATAACGATGATGACATTCAGGAAGTGGATCGATCCTCCACCGACCCCGCTAACGAATAAAAAACCTTCTCCGCTCCCTTCATTCAACCAACCACCTCAAATAGGAAGCTGTATATGAGCAAAGTAATCGGCATAGACCTTGGAACGACAAACTGCTGCGTTTCCGTCCTCGAAAGCGGAACGGTGCAGATCATCTCAAATAAGGAAGGCGGCCGTACCACCCCGTCGGTCGTTGCCTTTACCGATAAGGATGAAAGGCTGGTCGGCCAGATAGCCAAACGGCAGGCGGTTACCAACCCTGCGAATACCCTATATGCGGTCAAGAGGCTGATCGGGCGAAAGTACAGCGCTCCCGAGGTCGAAAAGATGCGCGAGACCGTTCCGTTCGAGATCGTCGAGGCGCCTAACGGAGATGCTCATATCAAGGTGCTCGACCGTGTTTACAGCCCGCCTGAGATCTCGGCGATAGTCTTGCAACGGCTCAAGATAGCTGCCGAAGAGTTTCTCGGCGACCGGATAACTGAAGCGATCATTACCGTGCCCGCGTACTTTGACGATATGCAGCGGCAGGCGACCCGCGATGCCGGAAAGATCGCGGGCCTCGAGGTCGAGCGGATCATAAACGAACCGACGGCTGCAGCCCTCGCATACGGTTTCGGAAAGAACAAGAGTGAGAAGGTTGCCGTCTATGACCTCGGCGGCGGTACGTTCGATATCTCGATCCTTGAGATCAACGATGGAGTCTTCGAGGTTCTTTCGACATCGGGAAACACGTTCCTCGGCGGCGAGGACTTTGATCAGCGGATCATAGACTGGCTCGTTGCGGATTTTAAGGCTGCAAATTCGATCGACCTGAAACAAGATCGGCTGGCTCTTCAGCGGCTAAAAGAGGCAGCGGAACGAGCCAAATGCGAACTTTCCAGCGTGGACGAAACGACGATCAGCCTCCCGTTCATTGCTGCTGACCCGACCGGCCCGAAACATATCAACTCGAACCTGACCCGCGAAAAATTCGAAGAGCTGGTCCGCGACCTTGTGGAAGCCTCGGTCGAGCCCTGCCAAAAGGCCCTCTGGGACGCAAAGCTGCAGCCAACCGATATCGATAAGGTGATACTCGTCGGCGGGCAGACGCGTTCGCCGATCATCACCCGCACCGTTACCGAGGTCTTCGGAAAAGAGCCCTCCTCTGAGATAAATCCGGACGAGGTTGTTGCAATGGGAGCCGCCATTCAGGGCGGCGTGCTCACCGGCGATGTCAAGGATATCGTTCTGCTCGACGTGCTTCCGCTGAGCCTCGGCCTCGAGACGCGCGGCGGATTGTTCGTCAAACTCATCAATCGAAATTCGACGATCCCGCTGAAGAACACGATGACCTTTACGACCGTTGTGGACAATCAACAGTCCGTCGAGATCCATATTCTCCAGGGAGAACGCGAGATAACATCGGCAAACCGCAGCTTGGCAAAATTCGAACTCGTCGGAATTCCGCCCGCTCCGCGAGGCGTGCCCCAGATCGACGTGTCGTTCGAGGTAGATTCGAACGGGATCGTGAGCGTTGCCGCGACAGACAAGATGACCGGGCTGGAACAGGCCGTTCAGATCACGCCTTCATCGGGCCTCTCACCCGACGAGATAGAACGCCTGATCCATGAGGCCGAACACTCGGTCGAAAAGGACCGCGAGGAGAGGGAACTGATCACGCTTCGCAACCGCCTCGATAACATGATCAAGAACGCCCGCAAGGCGATGCTCGAATTCGGCAAGGCATTTCCGACCGAGGAACAGATCGAGATTAACGGCATTTTGAATAACGCCGAGGAATCACTGCTCAGCGACGACAAGACGGAGATCGAACTTATCTTGGTAAAGGTCGAGGAGACCGCAGGCCGGATCACCGCATCGATGCTTACCGCCGTCTGATCGGGCTGTCAGCCCTGCTTGAGAAGCGCTTGACACATTCGGTACAATAATCTTTGGCGTCAGTTCATTGTTTTGGGCTGACGCTTTTTCTCTGAATATGTCGAAACGAGATTATTACGAGGTGCTTGGAGTTTCGCGGACCGCGACCGACGCCGAGATAAAGCGTGCCTACCGGACCCTGGCCGTTCAGTACCACCCGGACAAGAATCCGGGCGACGCCGCGTCGGAAGAGAAGTTCAAAGAGTGTGCGGAGGCGTACGCAATACTCTCGGACGCGCAGAAGCGTGCGCAGTACGATCGATTTGGCCACCAGGGGGTCGGCGGCGGCGGTTTTGACCCGGGATTTTCGAATATCGAGGACATCTTCGACCTTTTCGGATTCGGCGATATGTTCGGCGGGCGGCAGCGGACCCGATCGCGTGTACAGCGTGGATCCGACCTTCGTTACGACCTCGAGATCACTCTGGAGGAGGCCGCTAACGGTAAAGACGAACTGTTGGAGATACCCCGGCTTGAGACCTGCCCGGGATGCACGGGCAGCGGAGCGGAAAAGGGCACGACGGCCGAAAGCTGCATCTCGTGCGGCGGAAGCGGCCAGACGCGCTATCAGCAAGGCTTCTTCAGCGTAATGCGGACCTGTCCCAACTGCTCGGGTAAGGGTTCGATCATACGCAACCCGTGCAAAGAATGCAGGGGCCAGGGAAGGATCGAGAAAGAGAAGAACCTCGAGATCAAGATCCCGGCCGGTGTCGAGACCGGGTCGAGGCTTCGCGTCAGCGGCGAGGGCGAAGCGGGGCTCAACGGCGGCCCAGCGGGCGATCTTTTTGTCGTCATTCACGTCAAGGAACATGAATTGTTCGAGCGGCAGGGTGCGAACCTGTATTCTGCCGTGCCGGTCAGCTTTGCTCAGGCCGCTCTCGGGGCAGAGATAAAGGTAACAACGCTGGACGGAGAAGAAGATCTAACGATCCCGGCGGGAACGCAGACGGGGACCGTTTTCAGGATAAAGAGCAAGGGAATGCCTGAACTTGGCGGGCGCGGGCGGGGCGACCTTTTCGTTGCCGCCACGCTGATCACGCCCAAGACACTAACCAAAGAGCAGCGAAAGCTCCTGGAGCAGCTGGCAGAGGTCGAGGACACCCAGTTCAACGACGCCTCATTTATGGACAAGGTGCGAAATATTTTCGGTTAGCAAGAGGTCCGGGCATAGCGCGTAAACCGG
>JAJNPX010000442.1 GCA_021155145.1 Acidisarcina sp.
CTGGGTGCCTTTCATCTTGCCACGCGGGTGCTCGCACGGCTCTCGCGAAAGTATTCGATCTCCGACGACGACGCACTGGCGGTTCGAGTGGCGGCCTTGCTTCACGACATCGGCCACGGGCCGTTCTCGCATGTGGTCGAATCGATCCTCGGCTTTCACCATGAGGATTTTACGGTCGAGGCGGTAAAAAGCCAGTCCACCGCGATCGGACGCATCCTCTCATCCTATTCAAATTCTCTTCCCGACGACGTTTCCGCTATCATACGCGGTGAATTTCGGCGGATGGCGCTCGGCCAGCTTGTCTCGTCTCAGCTTGACGTCGATCGAATGGATTATTTACTACGCGATACGATGATGACGGGGGTAAAGTACGGCATATACGACCTTGAGTGGGTGATCAAGTCGATCGAGATCAACGAAGAAACTGATCAGCTTTACGTCGCCGCCCCCGGGCTCTACGCCGTGGAGGATTACCTGCAGGCCCGATATTATATGTTTCGGCAGGTATATTTTCACCGCACTCTCCGGGCGGCGGAGGCGGTCCTCAGATCGATCGTCAGGCGAGCATTGGAGCTGCGATCGGCCGGGCGAGAGGTGTGGTACGCCGAAGGCACGCCGTTCGAGTCGGTACTTTCCGGAAAAAAGCTATCGATCGAGGAGCATTTGTCGCTTGATGATTCCGATGTCCTGTTCCATATAAAACGCTGGTGTCGATCCGAAGACACGATCCTTTCGGACCTCGCAAAGAGGTTCATCGACCGTCGGCTGTTCAAGGCAATCGACCTGGATATGCCGGAACCGGAGCGGGCTGCATTTGTCGAAGCGGCCCGCAACGCGGTAGCTGAATCGGGCTTTGACGTGGATCATTATTTTGTCGAGGATACGGCCGGCCGCGAGCCATACTTCTTTTACGCCGGCGACCTCGCGAAGCCAAAGGACCTGATATACGTCGAAGACGGTTTCTCAAAACCGCAGATCAGGGAAATATCCGAGATGAGTGCGGCGGTCCGCGGGCTTCAGAATGGAACGGGCATCCACCGAATATGCTTTCCGGCCGAGGCCCGCGCACTTATCGAATCCAATTATCGTGGCATTTCATGATCAGAAATTCGTTTCATTTGCCGCGATCGTGATCCTCATCGCGGCCACGGCCGCTGCCGGTCAGAGGGTCGCAATGATATCGCCCGAAAAGGCAGACCTGACGGAGAGGTTCGCCGCGAAGATCGAGAGCGCGCTCGAAGCCCGGTTCAGGGTGCTTGACCGTTCGATGGCAGAGAGCGCGTTCCGGTCGGCTGAGATCCCTGAACCGTTCAACATGAGTTCAGAGGAGGGCGTACGCCTCGGCTCGGTGATCGGCTGCGATGTTTTTGTTGTACTTCGGGCCGCCGTGCAGCGGCGCGAATCACTCGAACGTCCCGCGTATTTCGAAGCGTTTGCGGTCTCGTACGTTATCGATGCACGAAGCGGGGAGATGATAGCGTGGGACTTGATGAGCCGTGAGGCTCCGGTCGGTGAGCAGGCAGCAACACGGCTTATCTCCGACGCCGCGGAAACGGCCGCGGCCATTTCTTCAGCTATCGAGCAGCGATCCACACGCATCTCGCAAATGCCCCGAGGCGATCTCGAATCCGTCCCCGGACCGGGAAGCCGCGCGGCGGCCGGGCTGACGACCCCGATCCCGTACAAGCGCATTAAGCCGGAATACACCTCGACGGCATACCTGTACGGCATAAAGGGTACGGTCGATATCGAGGTCCAGATCGATGCCGACGGGAGCGTCGCCGGCACACGGATCCTTCGTTGGGTGGGCTTCGGGCTTGAGAGATCTGTGGAAGATGCAGTTCGCTCGATGAACTGGCGTCCGGCGATGCGTAACGGCAAGCCTTTGCCGATGCGCATTTTGCTGCGATACAATTTTACGAAGATTGAGAAAGATGAAGCACCTTAGAGCAGTTTTCCGGTTTGTCTTGCTGCTTTCATTCACATTCGGCATCTACGGCATCTGGCTTATCCTCAGGTTTTTTATCCCGAACAAGCTCTTTTGGCGTCAACTCATCTTAGAGTGGTGGGCCAAGGGGTTCGTGCGTATCGCACACATCGACATCGAGATCATCGGATCGCCTCCGAAGGCCCCATTCTTTTTGGTCAGCAATCATGTCGGATACATCGACATCCCGGTCATACGTTCTGCGGCAAAGGGCATCTTTGTGGCAAAGCACGAGATCAACGGATGGCTCTGTGTGGGAAGGATGATAAGGAACATGGGCACGATCTACGTCGATCGTTCCGTCAAGCGCGACATTCCAAGGGCGGGCGGCGAGGTGATCGAGGGGCTCGGCCGAGGCGAAGGGGTGATCGTGTTTCCCGAGGGGACGAGCACAAAGGGCGAGACGGTTTTGCCCTTCAATTCATCGTTTCTTGCTTTTGCTGCCAAGACCGACATTCCGGTCTCATATGTCTCGATCAGTTACCGGACTCCCAACGGAGAACCGCCGCCGAGCGAGTGCATCTGCTGGTGGGACGACACGCCGCTTCTCAACCATATGCTGCGGCTTCTCTCGCTTCGACGGTTCACCGCCATTTTGAATTTCGGCGATGAGACCGTGGTCGATGCCGACCGAAAACAGCTTGCCGCCGAACTCCGCGACCGCGTGAAAAAAAGCTTCATTCCGATGATGTAAGCCGCGAGCGTGCCGGTCTGGCTGCAAACGGACCGTACCGGAGCGGGATCAGTTCGCCGAGCGGAAAAGCTTTGCTTTTCCGGCAGATTATCTAATGATCCTGGCGGCTCCGCCGGAGCGCCGTACAGTGCGGGTTCAACCGGCGGCGTACAACCAACGCGCGGGCTTGTCGGGAAACCGGAATTTCGTGTTTCTTCGTGTGATTTAGTGGTTGA
>JAJNPX010000448.1 GCA_021155145.1 Acidisarcina sp.
GTAAAGATCCTCGGCGAAGCAAGAGACCCTGATCAGCGAAACTATGAGGTCGAATGGAAGTTCGCTAAATACAGTTACTTTCTAGGGAAGGTCGAACCGCTCGAAAAAGATGCGATCGAGGTATTTGAAAAAGGCAAGGATGCTGGGCGGATCGCTTCACGAGTCAATCCGAACGCACCGGATGGCCATTTCTGGTTCGGCGCGAACCTAGGCGAGCTTTCTCGAATTAGCCCGATAACCGTCGGGATCAAATCGGTGGACGATATTCGCGAATCGATGAATAAAGTGATCGAACTAGACCCTTCATATCAAGGGGCGAGCGCTTACGACGCACTCGGACAACTTGAGATGGCGACCCGCACCCTGAAAGGTGGAAAGACCGAGAGGGCGGTCGAATTTTATGAACGAGGCATCGAACTCGCTCCGGATAATGCCAATATTCGTCTGCATCTTGCCGAAGCATACCTCTTCCTAAAGAGAGATGCCGACGCAAAAAGGGAGCTGAACGCATTATTCACTATGACGCCAAATCCCGACTACGTTACCGAGCATCAGGCAGCCGTCGTAAAAGGTCGATCGTTGCTCGAAAAGAATTTCTAGCCCAAATAATGCGCAAAGCAATTTTCCCGGGGTCATTTGATCCGCTGACCAATGGACATCTCGATGTGATCACGCGAAGCTCGCCGCTGTTTGACGAGATCGTCATTGCCGTCCTAAATAATCCCGACAAGAAACCGATGTTTTCGGTCGAGGAAAGGGTTCAAATGATCGAAGAGATACTTCCCGCCATAAAGCACAACGGGTGTGTACTTACGGTCGATTCGTTCTCCGGCCTGACGGCCGAATTCGCCAGGCGGATAGGGGCGTCTGCCATAGTCCGCGGGATCAGGGCCGTGAGCGACTACGAATACGAACTACGCATGGCACTGATGAACAGGAAATTGGAGCCAACGATCGAGACGGTTTTCCTTATGGCTGATGAAGAATACTCATACGTCTCGTCCACGCTTATGAAACAGGTGTTTCTACTCGGCGGACGGGTTAACGGTTTGATCCCGGAACTTGTCGAGTCGCGCATGCGTGAGAAGTTGAACACGGCCGGGCCCCAAGGACACTGATCTCTGACTTTGGAAGGTCCGCGTTTTTGCCTTTGGCCTTCCCGGCACGACACCTCGCTGCGGTAATATCTTAACTTATGGTCAATTCTTTCCCTGCTGCCGACCGAGTCTCACGGATGCACGCATCTTCCACACTAAAAGCGGCACAGACCGCTGCCGCATTGCGTGACCAGGGGAGCGACATAATAGACCTCACTGTCGGTGAGCCCGATTTCGATACGCCCGCGTTTATCAAGGAGTTCGCGGTCGAGGGCTTAGCGAAAGGACTGACCAAATATACTGCGAGCGCCGGCACCCGACAGTTCCAGGAGGCCGTTGCATCGTTTTATAAGCACCGCTTCGGCGCCGCGATCGAGACCGGCCAGGTTGCAGCTTCGTGTGGAGGTAAACAGGCTCTTTTCAATGCGGCATGCTCGATTCTCAACCCAGGCGATGAACTGCTGATACCGCGTCCTTACTGGGTAACCTTCCCGGAGATCGGCGAATTCTGTGGGACGCGGAACGTCTTCATTGACACTAACCAAACGGACTTTGTCCTGAATGCTTCACAGGTCAGTGACTCCATAACGGACAAAACGAAACTTCTTATAGTGAATTCACCGAACAACCCAACGGGCCGTGTAATTCCCGCTGCGGAGATGATAAAGATCGTCGAGGTCTGTGCCGAACGAGGCGTATATGTACTCACTGACGAGTGTTATCTTTTCTTCGCATATCCGCCAGCTGAGCCATTTTCACTTGCCGTTCTATCTCCCGAACTGAGGCAATATGTTTGTGTCGCCGGATCGTTCTCGAAAACCTACGCTATGACCGGGTGGCGCATCGGATACACGATCGCAAATGAAGAATGGACCAAATTGATGGTGAGATTGCAAAGTCATTCGGCAACGCACCCGACCTCGTTCGTTCAGTATGCATGCGCACGAGCGCTCGAGGACGCTGACGATTCGATCGCAGCGGTCAACGAAATGCTCGAGGAGTATGACCGGAGGCGCAAATATCTTATCCCCGCACTTAATACGATCAGCGGATTCCACTGTGCCGAGCCAGAAGGTGCGTTCTATGCTTTCGTTGACGTTAAGGGATTGATCGGCGAGAAGTTTGGATCATCGGCCGATGTAGCCGAAGCAATGCTTAACAAGGCTTTTATTGCCGTTACAGATGGAGCCGCGTTCGGTGCCGAAGGGTTTCTCCGCTTTTCGTACGCTACCTCGATGCAAAATCTCCGAACGGCAATAGAACGTCTCGGGGAGATGTTTGGAACTTCAGAAGCCCAGACAGCCTGACGGCTATTGGCCAAAAACTATTTTGAAGCCGTTAAGCAACCGAGATTGCGGGGTTCGATCCCATCTTTTATCCACTGGTCATCAATAGGCCGATGTCTTCGAACGTCGTGGTCTTCGGATCGACCTCGCC